>JAHWKP010000142.1 GCA_019347775.1 Actinomycetota bacterium
ATGGCCCGAGTCGACGGCCACCGCTGCAGATACCAGCGCTTGCTGCGCCGTGATGGCCCGCAGCCGGTTTTGAAAACCCAGGAAGTCGAACCCTTCGGCTCCTGCAGCGAGCGACACGCTCCTGGTCTTGTCGGGGAGCAGGCGCAGCCCCCATTGCTGCCAGAACCGTGGCGGCCCGCCGGTGAGCCTTGCTGCGGGCGACCTTGACGAGCAAAGCATGGCAGCGGCGGTCCTGGTTCTGCTTGCCGCTGCGATACAGCACTCGCTGGAGGGCTCGGACAGCATCCACGCCCTCGGCGTGATTAACGGATCTAGCCGATTGACCGGCGGTCATCAGTGCCCCTCCCGCTCACTCGTGCATCGGTGAAGTACGGGCCCTTCGCTCGGACCGGGTTGTGTTGTCCCGGCCGTCGTTGCTGCTACTACGACTCCCTCTCGGCCACCGGCCACTTCCCGTCACCGGTTATAGGCAGGCTCGCTTCCCGCCGCCCGCAGCGGCGGGGCCGAGGAGGGCCTCCCCAGTTCCCAGGAAAACCTTCTGGCCGTTCCACCCCCCTTACGCCGTGAGGTTCCTCGGCGCCCGCTCCTGGGTCCGAGACGCCTTCCCTGGCCTTCGCCCACGCGGAGCGGGCTCGCCACATACTTGGTCCGCACGAAGGCGGTGGCATTTGACGACGCTTGCTCAGGCTTCGCTGCACGCTGCGGACTGGTCAGTTGCCGCGCCCCGCTTCGACGCCCGGTTCTCACCCGACGCCGGGAACTTCGCTACCGGGGACCCAGGCGTCTCCTCGGACCGGACTCCCACCGGTTGGTTACGCGCGACGACCTCCTCGTCACCGTGGCGCCCGATCTGCTGGGCGCACTCCGCGGAAAGCGCCCCCTGAGCAGGGACGATGACGGTGTCTGACGCCGTTGTCGCCACAAGCTCGGGAGGCACTTCCTGTGAAAGAAGTATCGCACTCGAGCGACCGGGTGGACGTGACCTTCGACGAGTGGACTTTGGTGGCCAACGCCGGGCTGATACTGGTGGGCACACTGGCGCTGCCTTTGGATCTGGAGCGGCTGGTGGAGTCCATGGTTCGACTCGTTGGGCGGGTAGGCGGCGCCCGCCCGGGCCGCAAGGTGCTCACCTTGGTGCACGCCATGGTGGCGGGCGCCTCCCACATCGACGACGCCGATGTGCTGCGCACCGGTGCCGAGCGGGTCGTTGCCTACCAGGTGATGGCACCGTCGACGCTCGGCACGTTCCTGCGGGCCTTCACCTTCGGCCACGTCCGCCAGCTGGAGGCCGTGGTCGGTGAAGTCCTGCGCCGGGCGTGGGCCCTCGGCGCCGGCCCGGATCGTCACGTCTGGTGATCGACGTGGATTCGACGATCTGTGAGGTCGAGGGCCACAAGAAGCAGGGCGCGGCGTTCGGCTACACCAAGGTGCTGGGCTACCACCCCATCCTGGCCACCCGGGCCGACACCGGCGAGGTGCTCCACGCCCGTATGCGCAAGGGTTCTGCCAACACCGCTCGCGGCGCGCGTCGGTTCATCGACGAGCTCATCGCCCGGGTCCAGCGAACCGGTCCCAGCGGCGAGATCGTCGTGCGGGTCGACTCCGGGTTCTGGTCCAACCACACCATCGCCACCCTCGGCCGCCTCGACGTTCGCTACACGATGGCGGTGCGCACCGGCCACAAGAGCCTGGCCGCCGCCCTCGCCGCCATCGAGCTCGCCATCCGCGACCTCAAGGAGGGCAGCAGGCTCGACCACGTCCCCTCCGGCAAGTTCGCAGCCAACAGCGCCTGGTTGCAATGCGCCGTGTTGGCCCACGACCTCATCCGCTGGACGGCGACGATCGCCAGGACTGAGCCCGTCGATCAGCTCACTGTCGCCCGCAGCGTTCGCCGGCGGCTCATCGCCATGCCCGCCCGGCTGGTCAACCACGCCGGCACGCTGATCCTGCGGTGCCCGCTCCGCTGGCCCTGGCGACACTGGTTCAAGCGGCGCCTCGCCGTGCTGCGCGCACTCCCACCGGCCCCCGGCTAAGCCCACTACAGCGGGTGGCGCACCGCAGAAGATCACCAGGCGCTGACAACCCGACCAGTCGCCATGCCCGTGGCTCGACGCGTTCCAGAACCGACCCGCACGCGCACCGAGCATGACGGAGCCACGTTGGCGCCGATCACGGCCTCAGTCAGGAGCCGATCGGTGGGTCCAGGCTTAGGTCCCGCCTGACTCCGGCACCGTAGCTCTCACGGCTCTCCAAGCCGGCTGCGTTGGCCCAGATCCCACGGGCGGCGACGAGGACGGGTGCCGGTGATGTCGCGCGGCGAAGCCAGCGGTTTGGGCGCCGTGTCCGGGGACAATCTCGAAAGATCCGCGTATTTGATCGCGATGCCGGAGGCTCTAGTAGGTGCCGCATGGGAGATAAGTGATCGCCCACTGCAACGAGACAGCGGAGAGGAGGTGACAGTAATGAAGCTTACCCTCAAGACCCGCAAGTCCAGCTTTGCCGGCGCCAGCGCTCGCGGCTGAAAGTGGATATGCGGGATGGACGGTCACGCCAATTGGGCCGTCCATCCCGATCAGCCAGACTCGGTTTGATGCTGCCATAAGGAGAGCTCAATGTCGAACGATGTCCATCCGAAAGTCAAGAATACGGCTCCGGTCTTCGCCCTCGATGGCACGGTGTATGTGGGTGGTTGTGGGGTCGTTAGCAACATCGAGGACCCAGACGGTTCGGTGCACTACGTGCTGGCTCTGGCTGACGGGACTCGTACGCCGACCGAGATCCACACCGCTATGGCGGCCCGATTCCCGCACCTGACCCGGGAGGAGATCGAGGAAGCCCTCTCCGCCTTCGACGCCTACGGCTTTCTGGAAGACGGCGCCCGGACAAGCGACGGCGTTCTCGACGACTACAGCCTAAGGCGGTGGGACCGAAATCTCTGGTTCTTTGAGGCCTACGCGGCCCTTGCCAACGACAAGTACAGCATGCAGCGTCGGCTCCAGGACATCCGCATCGCGCTCCTCGGCGTGGGCGGCCTCGGCAGCCACCTACTCTACGACCTAGCCGCCGCCGGGGTGCAAGACATCCGAATCGTCGACTTCGACACGATCGACCTCTCGAACCTCAACCGCCAGATCATCTACAACGAGGCCGACATCGGCCTGCCGAAAACCGAGGTGGCCCAGCGGCGCATAAAGGCGTTCAGTCCCCGCATGAAGGTCGAGGCCGTACAAGCCCGCATCGGTAGCGGCGAGGACGTCCGCCGCCTGGTGGAGGACCGCGACCTGGTGATAGCGGTGGTCGACCGGCCCACCATGTCGATCGCCAACTGGGTCAATGCCGGGTGCGTGGCGGCGGGCGTGCGCTTCCTCGCCGGCGGCGTCGAGACCAAGCGGGCCATCTACTACGGGGTTGTGCCGGGGGAGACCGGGTGCGTCGAGTGCTGGCGGCGCCACGTCGCCGAGACCGATCCCGTGTCGGCCGCCCTCCTCGACGAGAAGCGACGCCTCGGTTTCGAGGGCGACAACGCCGCCTTCGGTCCGCTAGTCACGGTCCTCACCGGCTGCATCCTGGCCGAGGTGGTGCGGATCGCCACTGGAATCTCCCCGCCGGTGGCATCCGGGCGGCTGATGGAGCTGACCTTCGACGACTTCTCGATCTGCGAGGCCGAGACGTGGTCGCGTCAGCCGGACTGCCCCGTGTGCGCGTCGGCGGCCACGCCCCCCAGCGGCAGCGTCGGCTGACGTGAAGCGGGACTTCCGGCTGCTGCTAGCGGCCGCCCTCATCTCCAACGTCGGGGACTGGCTCTACCGGCTCACGCTGCCTCTGATCGTCTACCGGGTCACGGAGTCTCCGACGCTAACCGCGATAACGTACGCGATCGAGTACGCGCCCTACATCATCCTGTCCCCCGTGGCGGGAGTGCTCGTCGACCGGAGTGACCGGCGGCGGCTGCTCATCGCTGGGGACGTTGTGTCGGCCTCGGTGCTGGGCCTGCTCGTCCTGATGCTGCTCGGCGGCGTCGAGCAGGTCGGTCTCATCTACATGGCCGCCCTCGTGCTGGCCATGGTGTCGCCATTTTACCACCCCGCCATCCAGAGCCTAGTGCCGATGGTGGTGAACGAAGCCGACCTCACCAAGGGGACCGCCCGGCTCCAGACCGTGGAAAGCGTGGTGGCTTTGGCCGGGCCCCTGCTCGGCGGGAGCGTCATCGTGATCCTCGGAGCCACCAACGCCCTGCTGCTGGACGCCGCCTCCTTCGCCTTGTCCGCACTGGTAATCGCCGCCATGCGCACCCGCCGCACCGTCGGCACCGGAGAGCGGGCCGGCATACAGGCCGAGCTACGCCAGGCGGGGGGCTATGTCCGCCGTGACAAGGTCATCCTCTCGGGGGCGATCCTGTTCGCGAGCGCCAACTTCGCCGTCTTCCTGGTGCAGGCGAACCTGATCTACTACCTGTCGGTGGTGCGCGAATTCGGGGCCTCACTGATCGGCGTGGTTTTCGCCGCCCAGGGGGCGGGGGCACTCATCG
>JAHWKP010000143.1 GCA_019347775.1 Actinomycetota bacterium
TGATCCGGGTCGCTGCGTCGCTCCGTATCCTCTTGGTCATGTGCCGGAGTATTCAGACGTTACGGGGAACCGAGCCAACTGAGGACGACGTGCGGGCCGCGGCTCGACAGTACGTCCGCAAGCTGAGCGGCTACCGCGAACCTTCTCAGGCCAACACCGAGGTCTTCGAGCGGGCCGTAGACGAGATCGCCGGCGCCACAGCCAAGCTCCTCGACGAACTGGTCAGCCCGCCCAGACGCGCCGCCAGCTGACTGCGGGCGGGCTAGGCCTGCCAGTCGAAGCGGGGGGCGTCGGACCAGAGGCGCTCGAGGTCGTAGTAACGCCGCGTCTCCTCGAGGAAGATGTGGACGACGATGTCGCCGTAGTCCATCAGCACCCAGCGGGCGTCGCTGCGCCCCTCGATCCTGATCGGACCGGGTCCTCCGGCCGCCTTGACCTGGGCCTCGATCTCCTCGCCGATCGTGCGGACCAGCCGCTCGTTGCCGGCCGAGGTGATGACGAAGGCTTCGGCTATCCCGAGGACCTCTCCCACCTCCAGCACGACAGTCTCTGCGCCCGTCTTCTCGTCCGCCGCCCGGGCCGCGATCCGGGCCAGTTCAAGTCCCTGGACCTCCACGGATGCGCCGGTCGAGCTCAACGCGCTGGAAAGCCCAATACTCAAGTCCTCCGCCGTGTGGTCTCAGGCGCCGCAGCGCCTCCCCCTGTGAAATCCGCACCGATGATGATCGTCACGTCTACCACGCCCAGCGGCCGACGCGACAGCACCAGCCTCCCTACGCCCAGAGCCTTCCGCGCCTGCCGGGCTACCGCCTCCTGGTCCTCGTCGTAGAACACGATCTGAGTGGTGTCGTAGTCGAACCGGGCCGCGTTGCCGGTTAGCGCCACCTGGATCCCGGCCGGCACGAGGCGCTCGGCGGCGTGGGCGGTGACCTCCACCCCGCCGGTGCCGTTCAGGACTTGGGCCTGTGGCCGCTCGGCGGGACCTTCGGCGCCCGGGAACGTCGAGGCGAGGAACTTCTCCAGCTCGTCGTCCGACACCTGGTACAGCTCCGTCGCCGCCGTGCTCAACCCGAGCGTGTCGGCCTGGCCCAGCGGTTCGACCGGAAGCAGGCGGGCCCTGACCCCCGCGTCAGCCGCCAGGTCGACGAGAACATCTGACACGGCAGCGGGTCCACCTAACGCGGGTGCGTCAGGCTTGGCGAGGCGAGCGAGAACCGATTCCCAGAAGCTCTGGTGCCGCGCCAGCACCGCCAGGTCGGTGGCGGTGCCCTTGGCGGTGAGAAAGGCGGGCACCTCCTCCGCGCTCAACTCGAGGCGACCGGGTTCGTAGAGGATGTCGACGGTGCCGTCCTCGGCGACCTGCTCCACCCGTGCATCGACGTCGACCTCGAGCGGAGCGATAGGCGCCGTCATGGCGACGAGATCGCCATCGTCGACCACCACCACCTCGGAGAGGGTGATGCCGAGAAGGTTCTCTAGCGTGGACGCCAGCCGGGTGGGCCCGCCGACTTCGAGGGCGCGACCGAGTGGCTCCAGTCCCAGCGAGGGAACCTCCGCCATCGTGCCCGCTGGAACCATCACAATGCTGCTTTGGTCCTTGCCATCGGAAAAGATCGTGAGAGATCGGGCCGATCCGTCGGGATGCCGGTGGGCCAGCAGGACCCGCGGGTCATTCGGCGAAGCTGCCGGTGTCGGCGTGGGCGCTTCGGTGCCGCTGATCCGTCGACCGACGTGGGGAGCTCCGATTAGGACGGCCGATCCGATCACCGCCACGAGGAACGCAAGGGCGACAAGCCGGCGTTGGCGCTGTTCCTGGCGCTTGCGCCGACGACGGATGGCGCGGGCGCCGGAGCCCGCGGGCAGCGTCAGCGCGAGGTCTGAACCGGGGACCTCTTCTGGCCTCGTCTCGGTGAGACTCATTTGCGGCGAGGGTACAGACCTCGCTCGCTGATTTCGCGGATTACCGGCAGGGGAACCAGGTCGTCGACGGGCTCTCCCGCGGCCAGCCGGCGGCGGACCTCGGTGCTCGACACATCATCTGGCGCGCGGTCCACGACCACGATTTCGCACATCGCCCGTACATCGTCGGCCCGGTGCCAGGTGTCGATGGTCGCGGCTACGTCGGCACCGACGATGAGAAAGGCCTCGGCCGAGGGATTCCAGGCGTGCAGATCCTCCAAGGTGTCGACTGTGTAGCTCGGCCCTTCGCGATCGAGTTCGGCGCGTGACGCTTCGTGCCCGTCGAGGGCAGCCACGCACGCCACGACCATGGCGAAGCGGTCCTCGGCGTCGGCCACTACATCGTCGGATTTTTGCCAGGGATCGCCAGCCACGATCCATAGGACCTGGTCCAGGTCGCACCGTTGCGCGGCAGTTACAGCGGCGCGCACGTGACCCACCTGCGGCGGGTCGAACGTGCCGCCGAAGACTCCGACTCGCGGAGGCTTAGAGGTTGCCGCGGCGTTCCTGTTCGCGTTCTATCGCCTCGAACAGCGCCTTGAAGTTGCCGGCCCCAAAGCCCTTGGCGCCTTCGCGCTGGATGACTTCGAAGAACACCGTCGGGCGGTCGCCGATCATTTCGGTGAACACCTGGAGCAGGTATCCATCCTGGTCGCGGTCCACGAGGATGCCGAGGCGCTGAAGGTCGTCCCAGGGCAGGTCGAGATCGGGAACGCGGACCTTGGCGTCGTCGTAATAGGTGTCCGGAACCCGTAGGAACCGCACGCCCCGCTCGCGCAGGGCGGAAACCGTCGAGATGATGTCGGAGGTGTGCTGTGCGACGTGCTGCACGCCAGGACACCGGTAGTAGTCCAGGTACTCCTCGATCTGGCTCTTGCGCTTGCCGTGAGCGGGCTCGTTGATCGGCATGACCACCTTCGACCCGTCCCACACGACGGTGGACATCAGGGCCGAGTACTCGGTGGAGATCTGGTCGTCGTCGAAGTGCAACAGCTGATCGAAGCCCATGACGTCGCGGTAGAAACCGACCCAACGCTCGAGAGCGCCGAGCTCGACGTTGCCCACTACGTGGTCGATCCGCTCCAGTCCCACGGTGGATCCGGGCGGCGTGGTGGGCAGGTTGTCGGTGATGAAGCCGGGAGCGAAGGGGCCGCTATAGCCAGAGCGGTCGACGAACGTGTGGATCGTCTCGCCATAGGTGGCGATGGAGGCGCGCACCAACGTGCCGTGCTCGTCCTCTTCCTTCCAAGGCTCACGCACCGCCGTGGCCCCGCGTGCGACAGCAGCGGCGAAGGCGTCCTGTGCGCTCTCGACCTGGAGGGCGATGGCGTGGGCCCCGTCGCCGTGAGCGCGGACGTGGTCGGCGACCTCGCAATCGGGTGTCAGCGCGCCGGTGACCACGAAGCGGATCTCGCCCTGTTGCAGCACCCATGACGAGCGGTCACGCAGCCCGGTTTCGGGACCGGCGTAAGCGACGATGTCGAAGCCGAACGCTGACGACAGGAACCCCGCCGAGGCCCGGGCGTTTCCCACCCACCATTCCAGGTGGTCCCAGCCTCTCAACATCTGTGCCGGGGTCGTGTCCGTTGCCGTGTCCCGATCAATGACCTTTGCCATACCTCTATTCTGCCCTGATGGGGCCGGGGACAAATTGGCGCGACTTTCCTGCTGCTCAGCAACCTGATTGGCCCGATCTTCCTGCCTACGAGCTCGTGCTCGACGCCATCCGGGCGATGCCCCCGCTCGTGTTCGCGGGCGAGGCCCGGCAGCTCACCGATCAGCTGGCCGCGGTGAGCGAGGGACGGGCTTTTCTCCTCCAGGCGGGCGACTGCGCCGAGTCGTTCGCCGACTTCTCCGCCAACCGGATCCGCGACTCGCTCAAGGTGATTCTTCAGATGGCGGTGGTGCTGACCTACGGATCGGGTGTTCCGGTGGTGAAGGTCGGAAGAATGGCGGGGCAGTTCGCCAAGCCGCGGTCGTCGCCGATAGAGAAGGTGGGCGACGTCGAGCTCCCGTCGTTCCGCGGCCACATCGTTCACGACGACGCCTTCGACGCGGTCGGGCGAGTGCCGAACCCGGAGCGCCTTCTGATGGCGTACCACCAGTCGGCCGCGACGTTGAATCTGGTGCGCGCCTTGACCAAGGGCGGGTTCGCCGGACTGTCGCAGATCCACGCGTGGAACCAGGAGTTCGTGGCCACCAGCGCCCAAGGACGTCGCTACGAGCAGGTCGCCGGGGAGATCGAGCGGGCCTTGCGGTTCATGGCCGCCTGCGGGATCGACCTCGACTCCGAGCTCGGGCTGCAGCAAGTCGACTTCTTCACCAGCCACGAGGCGCTCCTGCTCGGGTACGAGGAGGCGCTGACGCGCGAAGACTCGCTGACGGGAGAGCACTACGACTGCTCGGCCCATCAGCTCTGGGTCGGCGACCGCACCCGCCAACTCGACGGTGCCCATTTGGCCTTCCTGTCGGAGGTGGGCAACCCGGTCGCCGTCAAGCTGGGCCCGACCGCGTCTGGCGACGAC
>JAHWKP010000144.1 GCA_019347775.1 Actinomycetota bacterium
CGGGGTGGGCGGCAATGGACTCGCCGTGGACCCAGTTGGTCGACCGCCAGAAGTTCGCGCAGGTGCTGGCGGGAGTCCGCGACCTGCAGCCGACCCGCATCTTCTCGTCGCACCTCCCCGCCGCCAATGGGACCTCGCTCGACAGCTTCCTGAAGATCATCGAGTCGGTTCCCGACGTCGATCCCGGACTGCCGCCGAGTCACGAGGAGTTCTCCCAGATGCTGGCGATGATGATGGTCACCGAGGAAGAGCCCCAGATGGTGGCCGCGACCTGATGGCAGCCGATTCCCTGGCCCCGTCGCCGCCGGCGGCGGGGCCGGTCGCCAACGTCGACATGGCCGCGGCGTGGGACGGACCCGAAGGAGAGCATTGGGCCGAGCATGCCGACCGCTATGAGGCAACCTCGACCCGGTACGGACAAGTGCTCCTCGAGAGCCTTGACTTCCGCGGGGACGAGGCCGTCCTCGACATCGGGTGCGGCACCGGGAAGACGACCCGTGAGGCAGCGCGGCTCGCGCCACTGGGGAGAGCCTTGGGCGTCGACCTGTCGAGCAGGATGCTTGAACTGGCGCGGCAACGGGCGACCGCCGAAGGTATGGCGAATGTCAGGTTCGAACGGGCCGACGCCCAGGTCCACCCGTTCCCCGACGACACGTTCGACGTCGCCATCAGCTCGTTCGGCGCCATGTTCTTCGCTGATCCGGTCGCCGCTTTCGCCAACATCGGCCGCTCGCTGCGCGACGGGGCCGGACTCGCGCTGCTGGTTTGGCGTGAGCTGGCTCGCAACGAGTGGGTGACGGCCATCCGCGACGCCCTGGCGGTGGGCCGGTCGCTACCGGTTCCGCCGCCGGGACCACCCGGGCCGTTCGCCTTCGCCGACCGCGAGCACGCCGAGCACACGCTGGCGGACTCGGGGTTCGGCGAACTCACCTTCGAGGAGGTGGACGAGCCGATCCGTTTCGGAGACAACGCCGACGACGCTTTCGCCTTCGTCTCGACGTTGGGGATCACCAGAGGCCTCACGCAGGACTTGGACGACGAGACCCGCGAACTCGCCCTCAAGAACCTGCGATCTGTTTTGGCCGCGCACGACGGCACCGAAGGCGTCCTGTTCGACGGGTCCGCTTGGCTCATTCGGGCGCGGAAAGGACGATCCGCCCTGGCCTAGGCGCGCTGCGGAGGCCTCCGAGCCTCACCGTTAGCCTGACCCGGTGGCCCGCTGGTACCTGCTGCTCTTCGCGGTCTGCACCGGTTGGGGAACGATTCCACTGCTGCTGCGCGAGATCGCGGCGTCGCCGGGGCTGGTCGCCTTTGGCCGCGTGGCGATCGCAGCTCTCGGCTTGGGTGGCGTTCTTCTCGCAAAACGCGGCCGACCGACCCGGTTCCCGGCGCCCTATCGGGTCACGCCGTGGCGGGCCATTGGCAGCGGGGTGCTGCTCTCGGCTCATTGGCTAACGATGTTCATCGCCTTCGACCGCGTCCCCGCCGGCACAGTGATCCTGATCATCTTCCTGTCCCCCGTCGGTGTGGCTGCGCTCGCGCCGTCGCTGCTCGGCGACCATCTCACTCCGCGCCTGATAGCCGCCGTCTTTGTCGGCCTGCTCGGCGTGGCGCTCATCGCCGGGCCCTCGCTGGATTCAGCCGATCCCACCGGGCTCGCCATGGCGGGCATCTCCATGGCCCTTCTGGTCGCGTTGAATCTCGTGGCCAAGCCCCTGGCCGGGATCTACGGCGGACTCCGCCTCGCCTTCATGGAGACGGCGGTGGCTTCGTTGATATTGCTTCCGGTCGCCCTGACCGCCGATCGGACGCCGGTGGGCACCGGCTGGTTCTGGCTGGCGGTGTTGGGACTCGCGCATACCGCCGGCGGAGTCTCGCTCTTTCTGGCCGCGCTTCGGCACCTGCCGGTCACCCGGGTCAGCGTCATGAGCTATCTGGAGCCGGTATCCGTGGTGCTCCTGGCCTGGGTGGTGCTGAGCGAGGTGCCGACCGCGCTCACGCTCGCCGGCGGCGCACTTGTCGTGCTCGCCGGCGTGCTGGTCATTTCCACCGGCGGCCGGGCCACCCCGCCGGAACCAGTTGCAACAACGGAGGTCGCCCGTGTTCCTGGGTGAGGACACCCTGGTTCTGCTGGTTCTCGCGCTCGGGGCTGCGATGGTCGTCGGCAACGCCATGGCGATCGTGAAGCCGCCAGAGCGACCACGCAAGGAAGGCGACCTGCAACGCGCGCTGATCACGCGGTCGGTGGTCATGATCGTCATCGGCCTGACGGCGAGCGTCTGGGCCATCGCCAGTCTGCTGACGGGCTGAAGCCGGTGCCCGTACGCCCCACTGGCTCTTCCCGGTCGGAGCTGCCCTAGGTCGCGCCGGGCTTGCGCTCGCTCGGCACGACGACCGCGTCCTCCTGGCGCACGTTGTGACGGACGGCCAGCACGGCGTTGAGCTCGCCACCGAGGAGAAGCCCCACGGCCAGCAGGTACAGCCACAGCAGGACGATCAGGGCACCGCCCAACGTGCCGAGCACCTGGTTCGTGGCCGCCGCGAAAGTCAGGTAGCCCCGGAAGGCCAATGAGAAGAGGGCCCAGCAGATCGCAGCCATCACCGCACCCGGCAGATCCCAGCGCCATGGCGTCCTGTGATGGGGCGCGAAATGAAGGATGGTGGCGGCCCAGCCCACCATCACCGCCAGGGCTACCGGCCAGCGCACCCAGTCCCAGAAGGTGGCGAATGCCGAGCCCAGGCCAAGGCGGTCGGCGAGCTCTACTCCGGTGCCCAGCAGCGGTCCGAGCACGAGCATCGCGAGGATGACCGAGCCGACCAGCACACTCCCCGCCGCGAGTGCAAGTCCGACGAGGCGCAGCCGCACGTAGCCGCGCCGATCTTCGATGTCGTAGGCCACGTCCAGGGCGTTGACTACGGCAACGAAGCCCCGGCTGGCCGACCAGAGAGCGAAGATCAGACCCAGGGTCACGAGCCCGGCGCTTTGTGAGTCGAACAGCTCCCTCACTGCCGCCACGGTGGAATCGGCTTCGTCGGTGAGGATGCTGTCGAGGAAGTCCAAGATGCTGGCCTCGACCCGTCCGGCCACGTCGTTACCGACGATGGCCTCGAGCGACCCCAGCGCGGCAGTCATGGCGATCAGCGAGGGGAACAGACTGATGAGGCTGAAAAAGGCGACCTCGGCCGCCAGTCCGGTCACCCGGTCCTCGCGCCACTCGCGAATCAGGTCCCGACCTATGTCGAGCGACGTCGCACCAAGGTCGCGAACGCCGTCAATCGCCGGAAGGACCACGCCCCAGCCTCGCACCCAGCCGGTGCCGGTGGGTCAGGCCCGGCCGTAGATGTGGTCGACAGAGAGCCGTACGACCAGACGGCCTTCTTCGACCATGGCCTGGCGGTACTCGTCCCAGTCCGGGTGCTCGCCTTGGATCCTGCGGAAGTAGTCGACCAGCGCCTCAACGGTCTCGTCGTCCGGCGACTGCGCGACCGGGCTCAAATCGGTCGTCCCCTCCACCACGGCGTACGACCAGAAGTCGTCACTGGCCACATGAAGACTGGCCCGGCCATCTCGCCGCAGGTTGGCTGTCTTCGCCGTCTTGTTCGTGGTCGAGATGAGAAGCCGACCGTCGTCGCCTCGTGCGTAGCCGACGTTCGACAGTTGCGGCCGGCCGTCGGATTTCAATGTCGCCAGGACTCCGCGGCTGTGGTTCTCGATGAGCTGTCTCAGTGCGTCTTGCGACATCAAGGGCTCCTCTCAGCGCTACTCGTCGCGCTCCCAGGGCGCCTCCTCGCCCATCTTGTCGTAGTACTTCGCCAGGTGTGACTTCACGCGGTCGATGTCGTCCTTGGGTAGGTCCACGCCGCCTCGGGCCCCCTGCATGATCGCGCCGGCCGCCATGACCCCCCTCGGTACGGCATGGATCTTGCCGTCGACCACGTCGGCAATCAGCAGTTTGTGGCCACCGAAGTTGTCCTTGTCTTCAGAGTCGTACCAGACGTGGGCGTCGCGGTACTTCTCGTTCGGCCCGTCTTCGGCTCCTGCCCACTCGCGGACCCGCTTCTCGGCGGCTGCGCCATCCCACTCCCGGTCACGGTCGGCCAAGGGATAGTCGCGGAAGGCGGTGACAGACATGAGTGCTCCTCTCGATGTCGCGATCGGTACGTACCGCTCCTTCCCGAAGCGTGCCCAGAGGACACCGCAACGATGGAGCGGGCGACGGGAATCGAACCCGCGTTCTCAGCTTGGGAAGCTGATGTTCTGCCTCTGAACTACGCCCGCAAAGCGCCGCCAGAGTAGCGGTGCGCGTGCCGCGGTCAGTTGCGATAGGGCGTTCCGTCATATCCCCTTGGCTAGGGTCACCGCACCATGATCTTGTCGGACAAGACGATCCGTGAAGAACTCGCCGCCGGGCGGATCGTGATTAATCCTTTGCGAGATGACTGCGTCCAACCGTCAT
>JAHWKP010000145.1 GCA_019347775.1 Actinomycetota bacterium
CTCGGAGTCGATGCCCTTCTGGAGCTTGATCGTCTGGCGGGCTGTGCCCTTGGTCGCCTCCTCGATGTTGCCGTGGTCGAGGGACTTGAGCGACACGCCGCGGCGGACGAACTTCTCTTCCAGAACCTGGGCCACCGCCTTCAAGCGCTCTTCGGTATTCGAGCGCAAGGTGATCTCCTCACCGGAAAGTTCTACCGAGGAATCGGTGTTCTTGAAGTCAAAGCGGGTGGAGATCTCGCGGGCTGCCTGGTCGACCGCGTTACGGACCTCCTGCATGTCGACCTCGGACACGACGTCGAAGCTGGGCATGCGTGGAAACTACCGCGCCGCGCGACCGTTACCCTGAGCGCCAAGTAAGTAGCAAGGGCGGGGGTATCGCAAGCCCTCCGCTCCAACAGGGGTCGGTGCCCGAGTGGCCAATGGGAGCGGGCTGTAAACCCGCCGGCTTAGCCTACGGAGGTTCGAATCCTTCCCGGCCCACGATGTGATGTCGCGAGACATCGGAGACAGATATCGCGAGACATCGTAGACATCAGGGTCCGGCCTGGGCTGGTAGTCCCAGGTCGGATCCAGCGTCAGGTGCCTGTCGTGTCATGAGCGTCTAGCGGACCTGCTGCCTCCGTCTCGAGGCGAGAAATCAGCACCAACAGGTCGCGCTTGATCAGCAGCGCTCGGATAATTTTCTCCTGTTCCGCCGTAGGGCGCGCCCTGCGATGGATGAACTCATCCCATGACGGGGGGTCGGCAAGGCAAAGTTCGGGACCCCCCGGTCCAGCGATGTCGCTTAGGTCGGCGCTAGCGCCGGCGAGACACAGAGCGCTCGCCATCGCGATCATCTCGGCTTCGCGTAAGTCTGGACACCAGTCGTACAATCGCAGCACGCTGGCGCGGACAGCCGCCAGCACCATGGCGGCTGAAGGCGCCGCATCGTCCGCCTCCGGCTCGAGAAGCAGGCTGATCGCCTCTGCTTGGGTGCGGGCAAGTCGGGCCCGGTCCGCCGGGCTTCCCTCCGCCATGTCGAGCAGCGAAGCCAAGGTCCTCACATCAACCGCCTCGAGCTATGCGCCTGCGACCGCCGTGCGTGGACGGTGCGGGACTACGACGACGTCCCTGGCGAGCGCAATTGAACTACAGGCTGGCCAACCGCGGGTGGTAATCGCCGCACACCCGCCTCCCTCGCACACGGAGAGCCGATAGGACCCGCCGAGGACCGCGCAATGGGACCCCGGCGCCCCTGTCAGCTAGGCGGCTCCTGATCCCGACGGCTTGAGCGCTGCCGTTCGACAATTTCAGCCGCGATATCTCTCAGGCGCCAATTGAGGGCCTGAGACTGCTGACGCAGCAGCTCGAACGCCTCGTCCGGCGTGCAGCCCATCGTCGCCATGATGATCCCCTTCGCCTGATCGATAGTCGCTCTGGACTCCAGGGCGGCAGTGAGCCGCGAGACCCGCTGCGACATGTATGCAGCGACTGAAGCGTGGGCTGCGTACACGGCGCCGATGGCTCGGGAATATCCGGGGAAGGCATTCGGCTGAGTCGCATAGAGGGAGAAGGCGCCGAGCGTCGTCTCATGCACGAAGAGGGGGAAGGACAACACCCCTCGGACACCCATCTCCTCGACCGCGCGACCTGCGAACGATTCCCATCGGTCGTCCGTGGCCAGGTCCGTCACCTCGAGGACGTCCCGTTTGCGCACCGCGTCGACGCAAGGTCCCTCGTCGAGTTCGAACTGGAGTGCGCAAACGCGCGCCCCAAGCTCGTCGGACGCTGTGTGACTTGAGGCTGCGCGTCCCTCGATCAGGCAGACCGAAGCGTGCTCGCAACCCGGTATGAGATGCACTGCCGTTGCAGCGATACCCGACAGGCTGCCCGGCTCGGCCAACACGACCCGGGCGATATCCACGAAGGATTCGGCCCGGTGCGGGTCCTTCTGCTCGCCCACCCGGGAACCCTCCACGATCCAGCCACGCACGCGCCCCTGGCTGTCAAGAGCACGCCGCGCTCTCTTTCTAGCACTACGAGATGTGGCATTTGTCCGTTTCTTTCGGCCTGGTGGGCTCGGACCGGATCGGGCCACTTGGCTTAGCCGACGGAGTTTCGAATCCTTCCAATCCACATCGGAGACTGATGTCGCGACGGCCGGGCCGCCTGCCGCGAGGAGCGCCGCTCGGTCGGCTCTAGTGTTTCGGCGTGGGAATCATCGTCGTTTCGCCGCACTGCCTCGCCTGTGGCGAAGATCCTGATACCCGGACCAGATGCAACCCGGATCCCAGGCGCCTCAGAGAGCTGGAGTGGTTCCGCGAACAGCCCGGATTCGAGCTCAGAGAGAACATCGGCACCGGCCACGTCGTCGCCGTAGGCCGCGAACCCCGCAAGCCGTAGGCCGAGGGTCCTGGTCCCCCGGCGCAGCGGTCGGTAGGGCAGGTAATCCCGTCATCGGCGAGACCCTGACGCGGGTTTAGAGGAGTAGCTGCATCACCACTACGTCGAGCCAGCGGTTGAATTTGCGGCCGACCTCTTGTTCGGTACCAACTTCGACGAAGCCGCAGGCACGATGGAGCCCGATCGACACTTCGTTGTGGCCGACGATGCGCCCGATGACCGAGTGGAAGCCGTGCTCGCGCGCCCGCCGGACCAGGTCGGCCAGCACCGCCTTTCCGATGCCGGCGCCCCGGGCGGACTCGGCCACGTAGACCGAGTCCTCGACGGTCGTGGCGTAAGCCGGACGCGGGCGGTATTGCGAGAGCGACCCGAACCCGAGGACCGTGCCCGAGCCGTCGACGGCGACGACGGCCGGGTGGCCGCCGGCGTGGTCGCGGATCCACGCTGCCTGTTGCTCGAGCGTCCTGGGAACGAGGTCGAACGTGTCGACCGTGGCCGTAACCGCGTGGTTGTAGATCTCCAGAATCCCGGCGGCGTCGGCTTCGGACGCCGCCCGTACAGTCCAATCCGAGCCGGCCACAGCGGCGGACGCTAGGGCAGAGTGTCCGGCTAGCATGTGACGCCCCGGTTCATGGCGAAGGACGAGTCCCCGCTACCGAATCGAGGTAAGCCGCCCCCTTAGCTCAGTAGGCAGAGCACCGCCATGGTAAGGCGGTTGTCGTCGGTTCGATTCCGACAGGGGGCTCCGGCCGTGAGTCCTACGTCATACTGGGGCCGTATGGCGGCGTAGCTCAGCCGGTAAGAGCACTCGGCTCATAATCGAGGGGTCGTGGGTTCGAGTCCCACCGCCGCTACCAAGAACACCAGGAGAACGAACGAAAATGGCACGAAGCGATAAGCGGGTCTCGGTCACATTGGCCTGCGAGACGTGCAAACGGCGTAATTACATCACGGTCAAGTCCAAGCTGAACGACCGCGAGCGGATCGAGCTGAAGAAGTACTGCCGCTGGGACCGCGCCCACACCCTCCACCGCGAAACCAGATAGTCACGACCGGGGGTAACCCCCGCAGGGAGAGAGAGGTCGAATCAGTGATGTCAGCAGAGCTGGCGGAGCTGGTTGAAGCCGCGCGGGACGGGGATCAGGC
Organism: Actinomycetota bacterium; assembly: GCA_019347775.1. Classification (GTDB taxonomy): domain Bacteria; phylum Actinomycetota; class Acidimicrobiia; order Acidimicrobiales; family JAHWKP01; genus JAHWKP01. Next base: position 3,529 of record JAHWKP010000145.1, read on the forward strand.
TGCTTTCGAGGAGCTTGTCCGCAGAACCACGGCCGAGACCTACACGCTCGCTCTGCGTCTGACCGCTAACGAGGAGGACGCGAGGGACGTGACGCAGGAGGCTTACCTGCGGGCCTACAAGGGCCTGAAGCGGTTCCGGGGCGAGGCGCAGTTCACGACCTGGCTCTACCGGATCACCGCCAACTGCGCCTCGACCCATCGCGGCCGCCAGGCCAAGCACCGCCACGACGAGCTCACCGAGGCGACTCCTCTGGAGGACCTCCGCCGTGAGGTCGATCCGGAGGGCCGCGCCGAGGACTCCCTCGACCGGGACCGGGTAAGCGCCGCTCTCAGCGAGCTGCCCGACACGCTGCGCCGGGTGGTGGTCCTTCGCGACATCTACGACCTGCCTCACGAGGCGATAGCCGAGGAACTGGGAATCTCCGAGGGTGCGGCCAAGGTGCGCCTGCACCGCGCCCGCAACAAGCTCCGCGAGCGGCTTTTCCCGCTGCGCACGGAATCGAACGACGACGCTGAAGGGACTGCGAATGCGGTGTGAGGACGTAGCACTCGAGCTGGCCGAGGCCGCAGAGGGTTCGGAGGGTGTCGACCGTAAGGTCCTCGGCCACGTGGAGCACTGCCTGCGTTGTCAGGCCGAGGCGGTCCAGTACCGCAAGCTGCTCAAGGCCCTGCGCCACCTGCGGACGCAGTACCTGGTTCCCGCCCCGGGCACGCTGGCCCAGACGCTGGCCGCCCTCCAGGAGTCTCAGGAGCACCAGGCGATCCGTTCCATCCTGACGGGGCGCCGCGGGGCCTACATCGGCGCCCTCGGCGGTGCCGCGGTGGCCGCCGGCGCAGCCGCGGCCGCC
>JAHWKP010000146.1 GCA_019347775.1 Actinomycetota bacterium
AAGGAGACAGCCCGCCAAGAAGACGACCGCCAAGAAGACGACCGCCAAGAAGACGACCGCCAAGAAGTCCCGGGGCGGCAGGTCGAGTTCGAAGAAGTCGGGTGCCAAGAAGGCGACCTCGAAGAAGGCAACGCCCAACAGGCGCTAGAACGGGCGCATCCCGTTGCGCATCGCCACCTGGAACGTCAACTCCCTCAAAGCCCGTCTGGAGCGGGTCGAGGACTGGCTGTCGTACGCCCATCCCGACGTGCTTTGCATGCAGGAAACGAAGATGGCCGACGCCGCGTTCCCCACCCTGGCCTTTCAGGCTCTCGGGTACGAAGCGGCCCACCATGGGAGCGGACGCTGGAACGGCGTGGCCATCCTCAGCCGGGTCGGGCTCGAGGATGTCGTGGCAGGGTTCTCAGGAGCCACCGAGGACGAGACCGTGGAGAGCCGGCTCATATCGGCGTCTTGCGGCGGCGTCAGGATCTCAAGCGTGTACGTCCCGAACGGACGGAGTCTCGACAGCGAGCACTACCAGGCGAAACTCGAATGGCTCGGTCAGTTGCGGGACCATCTCCTCGAGACCTGCGATCCGGCAGATCAAGTCGCAGTCTGCGGAGACTTCAACGTGGCGCCCGAGGACAGGGACGTCTTCGACCCGGCCAAGTTCCGTGCCACCACGCACACAAGCGAACCGGAGCGCGACGCCATTCGACGCCTATCCGAGTGGGGGTTGGTTGACGCTTTCCGTGAGCTCTACGACCAGGACCGGCTCTACAGTTGGTGGGACTACCGGGCGGGCGATTTCCACCAGCACCGCGGCATGCGCATCGACTTGATTCTCGCCAGCCGGCCGTTGGCCAAGTCGGCCCGGTGGGGGCTCATCGACCGCTTTGCCCGCAAGGGAAAGTCGCCCAGCGACCACGCCCCGGTGCTGATCGACTTCGAGGTCTGAGACCTCAGCGTCTCCCGACGGTGACGCGGCGGGGCAGCTCCGGGGCGATCGTGTCCCGGTATCGGCTGAGCGAGGTGACGACTTCTTCGAGTGCCTCGGGCACGGGCAGCTCGGCCGCGCCTGCGCCGATCAGCGGACGAGGACGTCGTGGGTTCCGGGTGCCACTGGACCCGCCACGCCCCCGATAGATGATCAAACCGAAGACCGGGTCGGGAACGTGCTCGAGGGCCGTGACCACGGCGTTCGAGCGCCGGTACCGCTCCCACGCGGCCTCGTCGGCGAACTCCACTTCCAGCACGACGCCCCAAGGATGGCGGTGCCATTCCCAGTCGGACGCGTCGTGGCGAAGGGCGGCCTCGATCAGCGAATCGGCATGGGCGTCGGCCCACCTGCCGGCGCCGAAGGCGCCGTCAATTACTTCTATCGACATCCACATAGTTACCCCGTCGTCGGGTTTCGGGCCCCGTCCACTCCGAGGTTGACCCGCAACTTCGCCAGGCCGGAACCCAGGGCGTCGCGTAAGGCGGACCTCGGCAGGCCCATGGAGGCCTGCAACTCCTTCATGGTACTGACCTGCCGCCCGCCAAGGCCGAACCGGGCAGCCAGAACACTGCGCTCGGTTTCGCTCAGACCATCCATGAGGTGATGCGAAGTCGCGAGAGAGAGCAGCTCGTCGTCAGGTTCGCCGTCCAGCTCGATGGCCTCGGCGCGGCTGTCCTCGTAAGGCCAACCGTCGTCTGTCGCCCAGAAGCTGCTCACCCTTCAGTTGTCGCGCCGCCGACCTTCGGGGTCAACCCCCTAGGTGGCTGAGAAGGGCGGTTCTTTCACGGGCGGCGTGCTCTTCCATCCCGCTGATGATCGCCGACTCGACCTTGCCTCCTACGAGGAAGACCTTCACCTTGACCTCGCCCGTGGCCGTCCGCCGGCACCGGCCCTCACCTAGAGCCTCGATCTTGAAGTCGCCCGAACTCACGAGCTTGTCGGCGTAGTGGTCTGGGCGGATGCGCCATGTCGTGTGCAGATCAGCCAGGCGGGTGGTGGACTCCTCGACCCAGGTCAACTTCTCTGGGTCCACTACGGCCCGCACGGCCGAATTCAGATCACCGGCGAACCTGTACCGGATCCGCCGGCGCACTGTCTGATCGTCGCGCTCGTCTTCGAGCAGCTCAGGGTTGCCCAATTTCGGCAACGAGCCCATCAATTCGAGGAAGGCGGGGTCGAGGTATGCGTCCTGGACCTGGCGCGCCGGGAGGTCGAAGTCCTGGACGATCCGAAAGCGCACGCCTAGGAGCTCCGGGCATGGGAGGCAACGACCTCGAGGACCTGGTCGCCGAAGCGATCGATCTTGACCGGTCCGATCCCGGGCAAGCCGAGCAGGCCCCTGGCGTCGCTGGGTCGAGCGGCCGCGATCGCGGCCAAGGTGGCGTCAGGGAAGACGACGTAGGCGGGGACATTCGACGAGCGGGAGACACCGAGGCGCCAAGCTCGGAGCGCCTCATAAAGATCGGCGTCGGCCGGCGCGACTCCAGCCGGCGCCTTTGAGGACCGGCCTGCGGGACGGGAACGGGGCTCCGGTGCCCTTCTTCGCTTGCCGTCCAGATTCTCGATGGCCGCCAGCCAGGGGGAGGGCTCGCGCCGGCGTTCATGGGAACCGAAGGAACGTCGGCGGGCCCAGGTCAGGACCAAATCCGATGACGCCCGGGTGCAGGCCACATAGAGGAGCCGGCGCTCCTCGGCGAGGGCCTCGTCGGCCTCTGACAGGTAATGAGGCAGATAGCCGTCCTCAACCCCGGCGACGACGACCACCTCCCATTCCAGCCCCTTGGCACGGTGGAAGGTGCTGATTTCCACGGCGTCCTGCTCTCCGCCGGCGGGTTCGTCGCCGGCTGCATCGCCGAGCCAGGTCAAGAAGGCCGGACTGCCGCCGCCCGGGTCGAACGATCGAAATTCGTGGGCGAGGGTGACGAGGGCCTCGAGGTTCGGCGCCCGCTCGGCCGAGGATTCAGCCGCCAGCGCTTCGGTGGCTTCGATCCAAGCGGCGAGCCCACCGTCTCGACGGAGGGTGGACAGGGCGTCTCGCACTTCGGGCTGGCGCAGGAGCCCGCCCCCCCGGACCCGGACGGGGATTCCGGAGGCAGCCAGCGCCCGCTGGATGGGAACCGCCTGCGCATTGGTCCTGACCAAGATGGCCGCGTCGGACCAGCGCCGCCCGACGCGGCGGGACCGAAGGACCTCGGCTATGCCGGCAGCCTCAGCATCCTCGTCGGGGTAGGCCCGGACTTCGGGAGATGACCCCGCCTCACCGGGCCGGGCCGGGAGCGGGTCGGACTTGGCGATCGGTCCCAGAGCCGCCCGAGCGGCGGCCAGCACGGGCGCCGGGCAGCGGTAATTCGCCCGCAGGCGCACCACCGTCGTGCCGGGATGGCGCTGTTCGAAGGTGGGCAGCTCCGAGGCTTCGGCGCCGTTCCACGAGTAGATCGACTGGTCGGGGTCGCCCACGACGCAAAGGTCCGGCCGCTCACCCCTCCAGGCGTTGAGCAGGCGGATCTGTAAGGGGTTCACGTCCTGGTACTCGTCGACGAAGAAGTGCCGCCAGCGCCACCGTTGCGCGGCCGCCCACTCCGCGTCGTTCTCGAGGGCGTCGGCGCAGGTGATGAGGAGATCGTCGAAGTCCACCAGACCTCGGCGTTGCTTCTCCTGCTCATACCGGGCGAACAGGCTGGCGACCATCTCCGGCTCGAGCGAGGTGTTTCGGCCCGCCCGGCTCGCATCCTGGACGTATCGATCCGGCGGCACCATCCGGGCCTTGGCCCACTCGATCTCGGAGGCGAGCTCCAGAGCGGGAGTCGAACCCCCGCGGCGCACGCCCGCCCGGGATAGCAGCGAACCCAGCAAGCGGGCCTTGCGGTCCAGGATCTCTGCAGGTCGGCGTCCGGCGTCGGCTGCTCGTTGGCGCATCTGGGCGAGGGCGACGGAGTGGAAGGTGCCAGCGGTTACGGCCCCGCCGCTCATCTGCCGTAGTCGACCCCGCAGCTCGCCGGCGGCCTTCCGGGTGAACGTGATGGCGAGCACGTGGCTGGGATCGGCCGATCCGGTGGCACAACGCCAGGCGATCCGGCGGGTGAGGACCCTGGTCTTTCCAGAGCCCGCGCCGGCCAGGACCACGAGGGGCGCGCCTTCGGACGTGACCGCCTCGCGTTGGGCCTCGTCGAGGTCGTCCAAGAGCCGATCCGGGTGCCTGTCCGCCATCGAAAGCACAGTAGGACGGGACCAGTGACAATCCGCGGAGGTCCCGAAGTCCCACGCGCTGTCTCAGCGCAGCGCCGCCGTCCGCGGTTACTGTCTCGCTCGATGAAGCGCAAGGACTCCAAGCTTGAGCACCTCTCCACCG
>JAHWKP010000147.1 GCA_019347775.1 Actinomycetota bacterium
CTCCCAACGACCACCGAGGCTCACAAGTCCATGTTCTTCGGCAGGCTCGCCCCGTTCGACGTCGAAGCGCTGGAACCGGTGACGGTGGTCGTAGGCGTGCTGCAGCGACCAGTCGTAGGCCGCCGTCGACAGGTCGTACATCCCCGGTAGCAGCAGGAGGAGGTCGACGACGAGATCGAGATGGCCACTTCCCTCCAGGGGACCCAGCTCCATCCCTACCTGGCGGGTATTGGGCCCGGTTATGTGGATCCCGTCGAGGCGGTGGATGCCGACGCCGAACACGGGTCGCTCGACTCGCTTATGGGCGGTGTAGTGGAGGCGGACCTTGACGGCGGCACCGGTGCGCACACTGTCGACCCGCCGCCCACCGGAATCGAGCAACTCGACTTCGTCGACCGTTATCTCGCCGCTTCCCCACCGAGCACCACCCTCGGGATCCGCCGCCGGCGTCGCCGCGGCATGCACTTCCTCGACGTAGTCGTCGACGACGTTGCCCGGCTCGCCGACCTCACGCAGCTTCCCGGCGTTGAGCCAAGCCAGCTGGTCGCAGATGTTGCGCATGGTCCCCATGGCGTGGGAGACGATGACGATCGTGCGGCCTGATGCCCGCAGGTCTGAGAACTTCTGCTCACACCTCCGCTGGAACTCCTCGTCGCCCACGGCCAGGACCTCGTCCACCAACAACACGTCAGGGTCGACGTTGATGGCGACAGCGAAGCCGAGGCGCACGAACATTCCCGACGAGTAATTCTTGACCGGGATGTCGATGAACGTCTCGAGGCCCGAGAAAGCGACGATCTCTTCGAGCTTCTTGTCGAGCACCTGGCGGGGTAGGCCGAGGATGGCCCCGTTCAGATAGACGTTGTCGCGACCGGTGAGCTCGGGCGAGAACCCGGCCCCGAGCTCGAGCAGAGCCGAGACCTTGCCCTCTATGTGGATGCTCCCGGCATCGGGCGTGAGGATCCGCGCCATGCACTTGAGCAGCGTCGACTTACCGGACCCGTTCTCGCCGATGATCCCGAAGGTCGATCCGGTGGGGATCTCCAGCGAGAGGTCCCGCACCGCCCAGTGCTCTTCGTAACGGCCGCGCCGGAAGTTCATGAAAGATGACTTCAGGCTGTCGTTGCGCTCGTGATAGAGCCGGTATTTCTTCGAGACGTTATCGAGGATGACGGCCGCGCCCATCAGAGCTCCTCGGCCAGGCGGGGGGTGAACTTCCGGAACGTGAGCGTGCCAACAGTGAGACTCAGTGCGGTCACGGTCACCATCACCGCCCACGACGACGCGCTCGGGAAGCGCAGGTTGTAGAAGCAGTCACGGAATGCTCCGATGAAATGAACCATCGGGTTGAGGTTGTAGATCGTGAGCACCAAGCCATCCCACCGACCGAAGTCGGCCGACTCCACCAGTGAGATGGGATAGATGATCGGCGTCGCGTAGAACCAGAACTGCATCAGTATCCCGAGCAGGTACTGCACGTCGCGGAAGTACACGTTCAGCACCGACAGGGCGAGGCTGAGTCCGAGCACAAACAAGGACAGGAGCACGACGAGCACGAGTACGACCGGCAGCCACGGCAGAACCATGTTGCCGACGATCAGCAGAGCGACCGAGAGCACGGCGAGCTCGATGAGGAAGGTCACGTCGAGCGCCACGATCGAAGCCAGCACAATGGTCTCGCGAGGAAACCAGACCTTCTTGATGACCGCGGCGTTGCCGACCAGAGCTCCCGCCCCCTCGACCATGCCCGCGGCCACGAGGTTCCACGGCAGCAGACCGCAAAGCAGGAAGAAGGCGAAGTTGGTCAATCCCGACGGCTCGCCGACGGGAGGCGGGATGCGGAAGAACAGCCGGAACACGACCGTGAAGATGGCCATCGTCGCCAGTGGATTGAGCAGCGACCAGAGCCAGCCCAGAGTCGAGCGCTTGTACTTGCCCTTGAGATCTCTCGCTATGAGATTCCGGAGTAGTTCGCGGGAGGAGGCGAGCTCGGAGAGGGTCGTCATACGCAGGGCACCGGTCGGCGCCCGGTGCAGGCGAGCGATTCTAGGTGGTCGGCGGTACGGCCCCCAGGCCACGGCGACGTCCGCTCAGCTGGGCGACGAGCCAGGCACCCCAGGGATGAGGGCTGAACCCTGCTGTGGCAAGCAGTCCCAAGTGCGCGTCATCGCGCCTGGCATCGAGCCCGGCGCGGATCCGCTGACGGGGCCGAGAGGTGCGCAGCGCAGCGGGGTGGCGCAGAGCGAGTCGCGTCCCGGTGAGAAGAGTGACGAGAAGGGCGCACGGGCGGAGCAGCCCGGGCCAACCCTCATGGCGGGCGATGGTCGCCAGCCGCCCGCCGAAGTCCGCCGCCTCCACGAAGGTGGGGTCGGCCAGGTCGGCGCCGCGGGCGTGGGTGGCGCGGGCGGCGGGGACGTGGGTGAAGCGCCAGCCCGCCCGGCGCAGACGCCAGGCCAGCTCGGTGTCCTCCCAGTAGACGAACAACTCCTCCCAGAGGCCGCCGGCCTGCAGGAGGGCATCGCGGCGCATCAGGGCGGCGGCCCCGGAGACGCCGAATGGCTCATCTCTGGTGCTCGGCGACGTGAGCCCCCGATCTCGGTCCATCGCCCACCGCGCGGTGGTGAGGGTGATGCCGGTCGAGTCGATACGGGCGCTGGGCAGAACCAGGGTCCCGGTCGCACCGGCAAGGCGCGAATCCCCGTCAAGCGCCTCAGCCAGCCGGGCGACATATCCAGGCTCCATCTCTACGTCCGCGTTGAGCAACAACAGATAGGGCTCGTCGCCCGACGACATGGCCCGGTTGACGGCCGCGGCGAAGCCGACATTGGACTCGAGCCGCTCCAAGCGGACACCGGGGCGACCCAGTGCGTCCTGCCACGACAGATCGTGAGAGGCGTTGTCGACGACCAGCGTCGATGAGACCGCGTGGTCGCGTATCCGGTCGAGCGCACCCCCCAACAAAGCGCCGGAGTTGAAGTTGACGATGACGGCCTGGACCGGCGTCATCTGGCTCAACCGGCTAAGGCCTCGACGCTCCCCCGCTCGAGCAATTCCTCCGGGAAGATGTAGACCCGCTCTCCGGAGAAAAGCTTCTCCTGCTCGTCGTAGGGAAACAGGATCAGGACGCGGAACTCGACGTGCTCGCCAGATGGCTCGCGACCACGCCAGGTGCCTTTCCATGTGGCCGTCACGTCGGCCTCCTCGAACACCCCCTGAGGCCCGATGACGATGTTGCGCAGGTTGAACACGATGTCGGGGAAGGCGGTCAAAAGCTCCGTGTAGAACCGGGCCGCGCCGTCATGGCCCTCCCACCGGTCTCCGGTCTGGCACAACTCGTATACGCAGTCCGGCGCCAGGGTGGCGAGCAGCCCGCCGATGTCGCGGTTGTCCTCAGCGACGGAGTGGGCCTTATAGAGCTCACGGATCTCCGCGTATGAGTCCTCGGTGACCTTGCGGCGGTACTGGGTAAGCACTCTCTCGTCCTTGGCCATGGGCCATCCTTGCCGAATCAAGCCCCTAACCTGGGCAGACAACGACGGCCTGATTTCCCCGGGGAGGAACCGATGACGACCAGACGATCTCGTCCCGCGCCCGCACTGCTGCTCGTGGTCAGCCTGGTCGCGAGCCTGGGAGTCGCTCTGAGCGCCTCGCCGGCGTCTGCCGCGGTCGCGGTGGCCACACCCGAGCCCGCGGAGGTGCCCGGCGCGCCCGACTACGCAACCGAGCGCTTCGCCGATCCTTGGGATTACTCGAACCCCGACGACCAGCGCTTGGACTCCAAGGCCGGGATGCTGAATGTCACCAACCAGCGCCTCGAAGTCGGCCGGCTGAGGTTCACCGCCCAGCAGAGCGCCACCTTCGACCCGGTCCTGACCTGGCCGGGCGACATCCCCTGGGGCCGCGACGGCGAGCTTCATCCCATCGACGCCAGCCGCTACGACCGGGTCTCGTTCTCGATGCACAGTCCGGTCGGGGCCGCCGGCGGCGTTTTCTGGTTCAACTGCCCGACCCGTGAACCCAGCTGCCAGGGCGCTACCGCCTTCCAAGTCTTCCCGGGCTGGAGGGTCTACGACATCCCCCTCAAGAACACGATCGCCCAGCTCGAGTGGTCCGGACACATCACGAGCTTCCGGATCACCCCGAACGTCCCCTCCGGCACCGCTCTGGAGTTCGACTGGATCCGGCTGCACAAGAGCGAGCCCCCCGTGAACATCACCTGGACGGACGACTCACCCGGCAACGACGCGAGCCTCTACTGGGACCGCGATGACAACCTCTCCAA
>JAHWKP010000148.1 GCA_019347775.1 Actinomycetota bacterium
GGGGGTGGGGGTACCTGGGCTGGCGTGATCTGTGGCATCGACTACGTCACCGCCAACGCGGGCTCAATCGACGTGGCCAACATGAGCCTCACCGGTTCGGGATCAGCGACTGGATGCGCGGACGGCGGCATGCACGAGGCGATCTGCAAGGCGGTCGCTGCCGGGGTGCCGTTCGTTGTCGCCGCCGGCAACGACTCCCGGGATGCGTCCGGCTTCGTGCCCGCCGCCTATCCCGAGGCCATAACCGTGTCCGCCTTCTCCGACACCAACGGAAACAGCACCAATGCCGGCTGCAGCGGCGTGGGCCCGTGGAAGGCGTGCGACGAAGTCTTCGCTGGATTCAGCAACTACGGCTCGATCGTCGACGTGACGGCCCCGGGCGTGAAGATCTACTCGACCATCATCGATGGCTACGGAAGCAAGGACGGCACGAGCATGGCTGCTCCACACGTCGCCGGGCTGGTCGGGCTCGTGATCGCGGCCAATCCTGGAGCGACCCCCGCCGAGGTGGATGCACACTTGAAGGCCACCGGTGAGTGCCCGGACACGGCCGACAACGACGGAGATGCCACGTGTGCCGGCCAGGGCACGTGGAGTGGCGACCCTGACGGGATTCCTGAGCCGCTGATCAACGCGGCGTCAGCCGCTCTCACGACTGTCGGGGCTGGCACGACCGAGCCCGCTCCCACCGACACGTTGAGCCCGACGGTCGCCATCACCAACCCTGCAGATGGGGCAACCGTGTCGGGAACGATCGAAGTCACCGCCACCGCGGACGACGCAGGCGACGGCAACGGCGTGAGCAAGGTGGAGTTCCAGCTTGACGGAGCCCTTCAGTCGACCGATACCTCGTCTCCGTACTCCTGGACGTGGGACTCGGCCACCTCGACAAACGGCGCCTACACCATCACTGCGACGGCCTACGACCCGAGCGGCAATACGGCTACTACTTCGATCACTGTCACAGTCGACAACGCGGCCTCGTCGATCACGCTCAGCGCCACGGGCTACAAGATCAAGGGCGCGCAGCACGCCGACCTCAGCTGGAGTGGAGCCACATCGACAAGCGTCGACATCTACCGTAACGGCGCCAAGCTGACCACTACCGCCAATGACGGTGCCTACACCGACAACATCGGCCAGAAGGGCGGCGGCTCGTACACCTACGAGTTGTGTGAGGCCGGCACCGCGACCTGCTCCAACAAGGCCACGGTCACCTTCTAGAGATCCTTAGAGCATCTCGGACGGCGGCGCTCAGGCCCTCGGCTTGGGCGCCGCCGCTTCGGTCACCCTGAACCGCGACCTGCCCTCCTCGTTGGCGTCGAGGCGGGAGACCACCGAGTAAGGGCCGTACGAGTCGAACTGCACATTGAGGAAGTTGAACGCCAACACCAGAGACTGATGGTCGCCCGACCTCATCCCGGCAGGACGCCCGGCCTCGAACTTCACATCGAACTGTTGGCCGACGACTCGCTCGTCCTGATCGACCACGCTCAGTTCGAGGCGATGTTCGGCTGACATCGCCTCGTACGGAATCGACACTTTGATGGCGACGGCCAGTCGGGCATGTGTCGCCGGCACACTCGCCGCCGCGATGGCGTCGAAGCCACCACCCAGGATGTAGTGGTGGTTGTTCACCGCTTCTGCGCCGTTGGCCAGGATGATGTACTCGACGTGCATCTGCAACTCCTCAGTTCCGATGGTGGACGGGTGTGCGCGGAATCATCTGGTTCACCCTACGGGCGGCGGCGAAGCCGTCGGCCGACAGCGAGTCTTTTGCCGGCGTCCGCTCAGGCCTCCTCCACAGCGCGGTTGTTGCGCTCGGTCACAGACTCGATCAGGCGCATCAGCTCCACGGGTATCGGGAAGATCAAAGTCGAGTTCTTCTCGGCCGAAACTTCGACCATGGTTGACAACACCCGGAGCTGCATAGCGGTCGGATGTACTTCGAGAACGGCAGCGGCGTCGCCAAGCGACTGTGCTGCTTCCAGCTCTCCGATGGCGTGGATGACCTTCGAGCGGCGCTCGCGCTCGGCTTCGGCCTGACGCCCCATCGCTCGACGCATCGACTCGGGGAGTTCCACGTCTTTGACCTCGACGAGCGTGACCTTGATACCCCACGGATTGGTCAGTTCGTCGATGATCTTCTGGAGCTGTTGGTTGATTTCGTCCCGCTTTACCAGGAGGTCATCGAGCTCCACCTGCCCTAGGACGCTGCGGAGTGTGGTCTGGGCGACCTGGGAGGTGGCGAACATGTAGTTCTGCACCGCGACGACCGCCCGGATGGGCTCAACGACGTTGAAGTAGGTCACCGCGTTGACCCGAAGGGTGACGTTGTCCTTGGTGATGACGTCTTGGGGCGGGATGTCGTGGGTGACGGTCTGAAGGTTGACTTTCACCATCCGGTCGATCACCGGGATTATGAAGAACAACCCGGGCCCCTTGGCCCCTATGACCCGTCCCAATCGGAAGATGACACCGCGTTCGTACTCGGCGACGATGCGCACCGCCGCCATGCCGATAACGACGAGAAGGGCGAGCGCCCCTCCAATTCCGTACAGAAGTTCAGTGCTCATCAGGCTCCTTCGGGTTGACGTTCGCGGATTGTGCTTCGGGCGGTGGGGACTCGGGGCGGACTACGAGGTCGAGACCGTCGACGTCAGTTACCTGCACCGCCAGTCCGGGCTCGAGCGGGCCGGTCTCGCTGCGAAGGTTCCACCAGGCGCCTTCGACGAGCGCCTGGCCACCCATGCGCGCCCGACGGTGAGGATCTGGCCGACGAACCTCTCCTGGCTGCTCGAAGAAGGAAGGTGGCGAGACCGCAGCGCCACCCGGCCGGCCAGGACGGCTCCCCCACCGACCACGATCGCGACGGGGCCGATCACCGCGCCGCTGTCGTCGAGGCCGGGCGTGTCGCGGAAGAGAAACACCCCACTGAGCACCAAGGCCAAAGTGCCGCCGGCCGCGGCCACACCCACGCCTGGGGCGAACAGCTCGGCGACAAAGAGAGCGGCGGCGAGCACGAGCAGGAGTAGGCCGACCACGTTGACCGGCAGCACCGATACGCCGAACAGCGCGAGCAGGATCATGACCGTCCCCAGCGTCCCGCCCGCCCCGATCCCGGGGCTTGCCAGTTCGTAGATGAGTCCTAGCGTTCCAATCGACAAGAACAGGAAAGCGATATTGGGGTCGGCGAGAATCTGTTGAATCCTCCGGAAGAACCCCATGTCCTGGTCGACGACTTCTGCCCCAGCCGTATCCAGTGTCACGCTCCGCGCCGCTGGGCCGACCACGACGCGCCTCTCGTTGATGCTCTCCAGCAGTTCGGTGAGAGATGAAGAGGCCAGGTCGACCGCGCCGATGCCGACGGCCTCGGTGACCGTCGCGGATCTACCTTCACGCACCGTGTCCACGGCGAACTCCACATTGCGGCCTCGGACCTCGGCGATGGACTCCGCGAAGGCGGCCGCGTCATTGATGATCTTGTCCGAGATTTCGCCGCCTTCTAGGTCTACAGGGGTCGAGGCACCGATCGAGGTACCCGGTGCCATGGCCGCGATGTGGGCGGCGAAGGTGATCAGCGCCCCCGCCGACGCGGCCCGGGCGCCGTCGGGGCTGACGTAGACGACTATCGGCACGTCCGCGGCGAGGAAGCGCTTCACGATGTCGCGCATCGATACATCGAGTCCGCCTGGCGTGTCGAGCCTCACCACCAGCGCCTGATAGCCCTCTTGCTCAGCTCGCTCGATGGAGTCGTCGAGATAATCGGCGATTACGGGCGTGATCGCGCCGTCGACAGTTGCAGTCAGAACCCGGGGACTACCGGTCTGGGCGGCGGCCGGCGCTGACCACGCGGTCAGCAGGATCCCGAACACGAACAGGAGGCGCCATGTCAGACGAGTCGCCGCCATTCGCTCCCTCCGCACTTGAGAGACGCTACGTCGTCAAGCTCCCGAGCGGGGTTGCTCGGCAGTCGAGGTCTCCAGATCCGCCCGCTGAATTGGAGCGGTCATAGGATGCTGGCCGGATGGATGGCACGGAACGTTCCCCGGACGCCCTTGCCCTCGCCACCTTCCTGGTAGCAGTGACGTTGGGTGGCGCCAACTTCATCGCAGTTCGCTTCAGCAACCGTGAGTTGGATCCCTTTTGGGGCGCGGCGCTCCGGTTTGGGCTGGCGACCATCTTGTTCGTGCTCATCGCCCTGGCCCTGCGCCTCCGGTGGCCGCGGGGCTCCCAACTCCTACTCACCGCTGTCTACGGCTCGCTCG
>JAHWKP010000149.1 GCA_019347775.1 Actinomycetota bacterium
GTTCTTGTTCAACGACGAAGACGCGCTGATCCAGCTCGACATGAGCGAGTACATGGAGAAGCACACGGTTTCCCGCCTGGTCGGCTCGCCTCCGGGTTACGTCGGCTACGAGGAAGGCGGCCAGCTCACGGAGGCCGTCCGCCGCCGCCCGTTCTCGGTCGTTTTGTTCGACGAGATCGAGAAGGCCCACCCGGATGTCTTCAACACCCTGCTCCAGATCCTCGAGGACGGTCGCCTCACCGATGCCCAGGGTCGGCACGTCGACTTCAAGAACACCGTGATGATCATGACTTCCAACCTCGGCACCGCCGACCTGCGGAAGGCCAACGTCGGCTTCAGCCAGCAGACGGGTGAGGGCATCAACTACGAGCGGATGAAGCACAAGGTCCAGGAGGCGCTCAAGAAGCACTTCCGGCCCGAGTTCCTCAACCGCATCGACGAGACTCTCGTGTTCCACGAGCTCTCCATCGACCAGATCATCCAGATCGTCGAGATGTTGGTCGCCCGAGTGCGCGAACAGCTGGAGGGCAGGAACATCGGCTTGGAACTCACCGACGCGGCCAAGAAGCACATGGCCGAAAAGGGTTACGACCCGGCCATGGGAGCCCGACCGTTGCGTCGTGCCATCCAGCAGATGGTCGAGGAGCCTCTCTCCGACCGGATCCTTCGCAAGGAGTTCAATGCGGGGGAGATCGTCGTGGTCGACGTGGAGAACGACGAGATCGTCTTCCGCAAGATCGAGGGTGTGCGTCCGACGCCCGAGCCGGAGATGGCCGGGGCCGGTCAGCCCGAATAGTAAAAACCCGGAGCCTGCCGTAATGCGCGGTCGGCTCCGGGTTTTTCTTTTTGTCCGGGTTCTCTCCTTTGGAGGGCTCGCGCTGGTGCTGCTCGGGGGCTGTCAGGCCGACGTAGAGGTCGGTATAGAGGTAGACGAGTCCGGTCACGGCCAGGTCGGAGTTACGGCCCAGCTCGACGACCCGGCGGCGGAGCGGATCGGTGACCTGAGCGAGATCATCGCGGCCGACGACCTGAGGGCGGCGGGCTGGACTGTTCGCGCAGACGAGCGGGCAGTCTCAGTCACCAAACGAGTCCGGTCGCCCTCCGACATCGAGGTCGCGATCGCCGAGCTATCGGGCCTCGACGGGCCCTTTGCTGATTTGACGTTCAATCGCGCGACTACCTTTGCCCGCACCGTTGTAGAGGTCGCGGGCAGCGTCGATCTGTCGGAAGGGGTGGCTGCGTTTGGCGACGACGAGTTGGAGCGATTGACCGGGTCTGCCACTGGCATCGACATCCCGGCTGACGCCCTTCGGCTTTCCCTCGCGGTCGACTTACCTGGCCAGGAGACTTCTAACGCGCCCGGCCCCGGCACGCGCTGGGCCCTGCCCATCGGCGTGGTGACCCCGGTGAGCGCAGAGTCGACCGATGTCAACGTCCTGGGACTCGTCGCCGTGGCGGTAGCTGTCGCCGCCGGCCTGGTTCTCATAGGCGCCGCGATCCGCCGGGTATTGCTGTCTTAGCCAAGGGCTACAAGTCCCCGAAATTGTCATCGGCCGTCCGTATGGTGGCGGGATGGCGCGGACCACGTCCCTCTTCTTCTGCAGCGAATGTGGGGGCGAGTCTCCCCAGTGGGTCGGGCGCTGTCCGGCCTGCGGCGAGTGGAACACCCTCGTTGCTGCCCCTTCGCCCCCCTCTGGGGCCAAGAGCGGCAAGTCCGGCGCAAGCCGCACATCACAACCACGCATCGAGCCGCAAATGCTTAATAAATTCGACGCCGCCGCCGGTGCGCCTCGCAGCACCGGCATCGCTGAACTCGACCGAGTGCTCGGCGGCGGTCTCGTCCCTGGCTCGATCACGCTGCTCGGCGGTGAACCGGGGGTAGGCAAGTCGACTTTGCTGCTCCAGGTGCTGGCCTCGACTTCGGGCCGGGCGCTCCTAGTGTCGGCCGAGGAGTCCGGCGGACAGGTCAAGACCAGGGCCCAGCGCCTCGGGCTGCGGGTCGATTCAGTGGGCGTCCTGGATTCGTCGTCGGTCGAAGACGTCTGCGACGCGATCCTCAAGGACACACCCAACCTGGTCGTGGTCGACTCCATCCAGACGGTTCGGGATGCGGTGCTGCCCTCGGCCGCCGGCTCGGTCGCTCAGGTGACGTCCTGCGCACAGCGTTTGGTGGAGGCTGCCCGTGCTTCGGGCGCCGCCACCGTGCTCGTCGGGCACGTCACCAAGGACGGCGGTCTGGCCGGGCCGCGTGTGCTCGAGCACATGGTCGACACCGTGCTCACCTTCGAAGGCGACCAGGCCCGCCAGCTGCGGATGCTGCGTGCCGTAAAGCACCGCTTCGGTCCAACCGGAGAACTAGGGCTGTTCGAAATGGGTGGCGAGGGATTGGTCGGTGTCCCCGATCCCGGCTCACGCTTCGTTGGCGACGGGCGCGAGGGGGTCACCGGATCGGCAGTGGCCGCGACAGTCGACGGCCATCGCACCCTGGTCGTGGAGGTGCAGGCGCTCGTCGTCAAGCAAGACGGCGCCGAAGCGAATCCCCGCTGGGCCACACAGGGCATCGACCAGCGCCGGCTTTCCTTGCTCACAGCGGTGCTGGCCAAAAGGGCCGACGTCAGGACATCCGGCTGCGACGTGTACGCAGCTACCACCGGCGGGGCCAGAGTCACCGAGCCGGGCGCCGATCTGGCGTTGTGCCTGGCCTTGGCGTCATCGAAGTTGGACCTGCCGGTTCCGGCTGACGTGGTCGCCTTCGGCGAAGTCGGGTTGTCGGGTGAGGTGCGTGGTGTCGGACGGTCGGAGGCCAGGCTGCGCGAAGCAGCGCGGCTCGGATTCAAACGTGCGCTGGTGCCGGCAGCCGACGTGCAGGTGGCCAACGGGCTCGTAGTGACGCCTGTCGTCACGATCAACGACGCCCTGGTGGCCGCTGGGCTGCAGCCGCGCCGCAGGGCTGCCTGAGGAACCCACCCGGTACGATTCGACACATGTTGATCCGCCGGGACGCGGCCTTGGTCGAGGCCCTGGCCGCGGTTGCGCCCGGCCGACCCCTGCGTGAGGGCGTAGATCGGATCATCCTCGCCAACAAGGGCGCACTAATCGTCGTCGGCGACAGCCCCGAGGTTCTGGCCATCTGCTCGGGAGGGCTACTCATCGATGCCGAGTTCACTCCGCAACGGCTTTCCGAGTTGGCCAAGATGGACGGCGCCATCATCCTGAGCGCCGACGCGTCGCGCATCGCCCGGGCGAACGTGCATCTCGTCCCGAATCCGAACGTGCCCACGGTCGAGGCCGGCACCCGCCACCGCACCGCGGAGCGCGTGGCCAGGTCGATCGACGTGCCCGTCATCAGCGTCTCGGAAGACCTGTCGATCATCGCGGTGTATCGCCACGACCACAAACACCAGCTGGAGGAAACGCCGCGGCTACTGGCCCGCGCCAACCAGGCCCTGTCCACGCTGGAGCGCTACAAGAACCGTCTCGATGCCATCTCGGGTTCACTCTCGGCCCTGGAGGTCGAGGACCTGGTGACGGTACGCGACGTGGCCACCGTTCTGCAACGGGCCGAGATGGTGCGACGCATCGCCGAGGAGGTCGACGGCTACACCATCGAATTGGGCACCGACGGGCGACTCGTGTTGCTGCAGTTGGAGGAGCTGATGGGGGGCGTGGAGGACGACCGTCGCTGGGTCATGCTCGATTACATCAACGAGGGGACGAAGTGGACCGGCGATGACGCGATCGCGGCGCTGTCGGCGCTCGAGAACGAGGATCTGTTGGAGACGTCGACCACCGCGGGTCTGCTCCACCTTCCGACAGATTCGAGCGCCCTCGATGCCCATGTCAGCCCCCGCGGTTACCGGTTGCTCGCCAAGGTGCCTCGCATACCCGAGACGGTGGTGGAGCATCTGGTAATGCACTTCGGCACCTTGCAGAAGATCATGCGCGCTTCGGTGGCCGAGCTCGACGACGTCGAGGGCGTAGGTCACATCCGCGCCAAGGCCATCAAGGAAGGCCTCGCTCGGCTGGCCGAGAGCTCGATCCTCGACAGATACTCCTAGCCGGCGGTTGATCCCCGCGGACGGTAGCCACAAACTGGACGTGCGCCTCCAACGGATCGTCCTGTGTCTGGCCGCGCTGGCCCTCTTGGCCGGCGCGTGCGGCGAGGCCGACGATCGCGAGGTAGCGGCCGGCAACGCCTCCACTACGACTGCTATGTCCGAGCCGTCTCCCGGCGCTCAAGACGGCGAGTGGCGGGCAATGGCCGAAC
>JAHWKP010000014.1 GCA_019347775.1 Actinomycetota bacterium
TTTGCAATTCCGGCAATCGACTAGCGGGTCGTGGAAGGTCTGAAGGTGATTCGACGCCTCCCACACGATCGGAGGTGCGAGTATGGACGACTCGATTCCCACCACGTCATGGCGCATCTGGACCATGGCCCGCCACCACGCCTCTCGGACGTTCCGCAGCATCAAAACGCCGAGGGGGCCGTAGTCATAGGTAGACCGGAATCCGCCATAGATCTCGGCAGAGGGGAATACGAACCCGCGCCGCTTGCACAGGTTGACGACAGTCTCGACGTCAGGAGCAGCCATCCGACGCAGGGTAACGGCTGGGGTACGCACGCCCTTCCGAATTGAGCGGGCGTGCTCTAAGTCCTAGAGACAGCCCCGCCGACTGAGACGGACTTCATTCTCCGCTCGAGGTGGTGCTCGAGTGCACTCGTCGCCAACCCGGTGACTTCTCTCACCGCCGGTCCGCCCGGCTCCTTCAGCGCCTCGGCCAGTCCCCCGCCAAAGACGCGCCGCAAGAGCGCTAGGGACGCAGCATTAACTCCCACCACCGTCGGCCCGAACCGACACGCTCGGCACAACGCTCCCCCAGCCTCGGTATCGAAGCCCGCCAGCGCGTCGGCATCCTCGGATCCGCACGTCGCGCACCGGTCGAGCACCGGCTGATAGCCCTCGAGAGCGAGCAACTTCCAGAAGAACGCCCCGACGAGCAACGGCGAGTCCGCCGCGGAGAGCGACCGGAGTGCACCGACCAGCATCTGGTACAGCCTCTGGTTCGCCTGCCCCTCCTGCGCAATCGAGTCGACCGCCTCGAGAACCGACTGCGCCTTCGAATAGCGGTCGAGGTCCTCCCGCACCGGCCGGAAGTGGTCGAGCACCTCAGCTTGGGTCACCGTGTCCAGATTGCGCCCCTCGTACAGCATGAGCGAGACATGGCTCATGGGCTCGAGTCGGGCGCCGAAGCGGCTCTTCGTCTTACGGACACCCTTGACGACCGCGCGAACCTTGCCTCGCGTTTCGCTCATCAGCACCACGATGCGATCGGCCTCACCGAGCCGGTAAGTCCTCAGCACCACCCCCTGTTCCCTATACAAGCTCATGTTTCGACCTCGCCGAAGCGGCGCTCGCGGGCTTGGAACTCGCGGACGGCGTCGAACAGATTCTCTCGCCTGAAGTCGGGCCAGAGCGTCTCGGTGAAGATCAATTCGCTGTACGCGATCTCCCATAGCAAGAAGTTCGAGATGCGGCTCTCGCCTGAAGTTCGGACCACGAGGTCGGGATCCGGCACCTCGGGGTTGTACAAGCGCTTTCGCAGAGCCCGCTCATCGATCTTCGACGCCGGAACCAGGTCGTCAACGAGCTGGCGCACCGCGTCGATGATCTCAGCCCGGCCGCCGTAGTTGAAGGCGATGACGAGGTCCATGGTCTTGTTCGACCGCGTCAGCTCCAAGGTCTCGTCCATCCTCCTCAGCAGCCGGCGAGGCACCCGCCAATCCCTCCGACCGGAGAACAGCACCCGCACGCCTCGATCGTTCAACTCGTCGCGCCGTCTGACGAGGATGCCTTCGTTGAATCCCATCAGGTACCGAACCTCGTCTGGGGGACGCCGCCAGTTCTCGGTGGAGAAGGCGTAGAGCGTCAGGTGGCGGATACCCAGTTCGAGCGCTCCCTCGACCGTGTCGAAGATCGCCTCTTCTCCAGCGGCGTGACCGTCAGTGCGAGGCAGACCTTTGCGAGCCGCCCACCGGCCGTTGCCGTCCATGACACACGCGACGTGTGCCGGAACGCGCTCCGCATCTATCCCGGAGGGCAAGGCCACCGGTCAACCGTACGGCTAAGCCGGCGGCGCGGTGGTGCTGGTCGTCGTCGTCGTGGGCGCCTGTGTCGTGGGCGCCTGTGTCGGCGGCGGGGCCGTCTGGGTGGGCGGCGGGGCCGTGGGCGGAGGTGGCGGTGGCGGTGGCGGTATCACCGGCACGACGATGGTCGTCGGCGCGGTGGTGACCACGGTCGTCGGCACAATCGTCGTGGTGACCGGTGTCTCCGTGTTGCGCGACAACGCCACCGCCAGCACCACTATGAGCACCACGAGGATCGCGGCGGCCATGAAGATGAATGGGCCACCCCACCAGTTGTCGGCAGAACGAACGACGGGCAAGGGCTCCTCGACGTAGTCGTCCTCCTCTATCGTCGTGCGCTGGCGCGGCGGAACAACCGGCGTCGCCTCGGTCGGATCGGACGGTTCGGCGCCTCCTGCGTGCGTGCTGGCGCCGCAGTTGCTGCAGAACTCCGACCCCACTTCCAGCTCTGCGCCGCAGTTTCGGCAGAAAATCGGTCCACCGTCGGTAGGTACGGCCTCCGTGGGCGGCTGATCACTCATTGACCTGGCTCCTTCCCATCAATTGGACACCCGAACCGCCATCGGGCCAGTCTGGCCTGCTCAGTAGCCCATGCGGCGGACCCGGTCGGGCCGGCGCTGCCAGTCCTTCTCGACAGTGACGTGCAATTCGAGGAAAGCGCCCGCGGGAAGCTGGGCTCGCGCCGCTTGGCCGACCTTCCTCAGGACGGCTCCGCCCTTGCCGATGACGATGCCCTTCTGCGAATCGCGCTCCACCACGATCTCGCAGCGGATTCGCGGCCATTCCCACTCGGTCACTCGACAGGCGATCGAGTGGGGTAGTTCGTCGCGGGTCTCGGCCAGCAGTTGTTCGCGGACGAGCTCCGCGACCCAGAACTCCTCGGGAAGGTCGCGGACCTGGTCGTCGGGATAGAAGGCGGGGCCTTCGGGCATCATGCGCTCGAGCTCTTCCACCAGCACATCCACGCCGTCTCCAGTCAGAGCAGACACGGGGAAGTAGCCGGCGAGGTCCCACTCTGCGGCCACAGTCAACTGCGCCGCGATCTGCGCCGGCGCAGCCAGATCGACCTTGTTCAACACCAGAAGGGCGCGCTCTTTGGCAGGCAGCACCCTCGCCGCCACCGCCCGGTCACCAGCTCCAATGCGCGCCGTGGCGTCGATCACAAGCATTACGACGTCCACTCCGGCAAGGGCTTCCTCCGCGGTATGGGCGAGCCGATCGCCTAGGGCGGAGCGGGGACGGGTGACCCCGGGCGTGTCGACCAGCACTATCTGGGCGGTCGGCCGGTGAAGCACTCCTCGGATCTGCTGGCGCGTGGTCTGGGGCTTGTCGGAGGTGATCGTGACCTTGGAGCCGACGATCTGGTTCACGAGCGTGGACTTCCCGACGTTGGGCCGGCCGACCAGAGTTACGAACCCAGATCTCACCCGGCCTCCGAAAGTCCCTCCTCGTGCACCTCCGGCCGCGCTGATATGCGGACCCTGCCGATCCTGCGGCCCTGCACCTTCTCGGCGGTGAGGGTTCGGCCGTCGCACTGGGCCTTCTCTCCCTCGGTGGGCACGTGACCCAGCAGGTTGAAGACCAGGCCTCCGATCGTGTCCCAGTCTCCCTCTGGCAGCTCGCCACCTATGAGCTCGTTCACCTCGTCGACCGGCATGCGCGCCGACACCCGAACGCCTCCATCCGGGAGGGGTTCGACGACGGGTTCTTCGACGTCGAATTCATCTTGGATCTCGCCGATCAATTCCTCGATGAGGTCCTCAAGGGTGACTAGTCCGGCCGTGCCGCCGTATTCGTCTACGACGATCGCGATGTGACGCTTCTCGCGTTGCATCTCCCGTAGTAGCTCGGCCACCCGCTTGGTCTCGGGAACGAACAAGGCCTCGCGCTTGAGCTCGCGGACTTCGATGTTGCGCTTGCCCTCCTGGATGGCGCGCATCAAGTCCTTCGTATAGAGGACTCCCTGTACGTCGTCGATCCCCTGCTCGTACACAGGGATGCGGCTGAAACCCGCGGCCATGGCGATCTCAAGCGCGTCTGCGACTCGGTCGCGCCCTTCGACCGCCACCATGTCGGGCCGCGGGACCATGACCTCTCGGGTGACGGTGTCTCCGAACTCGATGATGGAGTGGATCAGGGCCCTCTCCTCGCGCTCGATCACCTCCTCCTCGACCGCAGCGTCGGCCATCGCCAGTAATTCCTGCTCGCTCACATAGGGACCCTGGGGAAGGCCCTTTCCCGGGAGCACGAGGTTGGTGAAGGAGATAAGGGCCCGAGCCATGAGCCGCAACGGCGGAAAGGCCACGATCGTGCCGATAACCGGCGCGGCCATGAGGCTGGCCCGGTCGGTGTGCTGCACCGCCCACGTCTTGGGCGCGGACTCGAAGAACACGAAGACGATCGCCACTTGGCCGATCGTCACGGCTAAGAGACCGAGGCCACCGAGGAGGCGGCCTGCGACAACTCCGAGCAGGGTGGCGGCGACGAGATGGCACAACAGGATCAACAGCAACAGCGGCGATAGGAACTTCTCCGGATGCTCTACGAGCTTGGTCAGGTGCACCGCGCCCCGGCGCTTCTCTTCTGCGAGGGTTTGCGCCTTCACCCGGTTCACGCGGGTCAGGCTCGTCTCCGACAAGGCGAAGAATCCTGCGAGCAACCAAAGAGCGAGCACTCCGGCCAACATGAGGCCGTCGAGCGCGCTGAACTCCTGCATCACTCGTCGGCCATGGCAGTGTCGGGAGTCCGGTGGAACCGGGAGAGCAGCTCGCGCTCTAACGCTTCCATCGCTTCGGCCTCCTCGGGCTCAACATGATCGAGGCCCAACAGATGGAGCACGCCGTGCACGACCAGGAGGGCGAGCTCATCCTCGAGCCCGCCGTCATGTAGTGGGCCGACGTGTTCGCCGGCGTTCTCCGCCGCCACAGAGGGGCATACCACCACGTCGCCGACGACGTATGGAGGACGTGACGTATCCGGTCGGTCAGAGGCCGAGGCCGGACCGGTGGTGCCTCCATCCGGGTTGCGGCCGGCGCCCGACGCCGGACCGGTCTCCATGATCTCGTCACCGTCGACGTCCTCGGTGTCCATGGGGAAAGACAGCACATCGGTGGGCCCGTCCACGCCTCGGAAGCGCGAGTTCAGTTCGGCCATCGACTCGCGGTCAACGAAGAGCAGCGATATTTCGGCGTCCGCCGGCAGGCCCTGTGATGCAAGCACTTCGTCCGTGAGTCTCGCCCAACGGGCCGGGTCCACCGGAGTCCCGGCGTCGCCGGCCTGCTCGTCGGCTGCGAAGACGTGTGCCATGACGGTTACTTTCGTTTGCGCTTGGCCGATACCGCGCCCACAGCTCTAGCCGCGGTCGCGTCCTGATGCTCATAGGCGGCGACGATGTCCGCAACGATGCGGTGTCGCACGACATCTCGCCGGGTCAGGTGCACGAACTCGAGCCCCTCTATGCCACCGATGACGTCTTCCAACCCGTTGAGACCCGAACGCCCGACCATGAGGTCGACTTGGGTCACGTCGCCGGTCACCACCGCCTTGGACCCGAAGCCGATACGCGTCAAGAACATCTTCATCTGTTCGGGCGTGGCGTTCTGAGCTTCGTCGAGGATGATGAAGCTCGAGTTGAGAGTGCGGCCTCGCATGAAAGCGAGGGGTGCTATTTCGATGGTGCCCCGCTCGATCAACCGTTGCGCGCCCTCGATTTCGAGCATGTCGTACAGAGCGTCATACAGCGGACGTAGATACGGATCGATCTTGGCCATCAGGTCCCCGGGCAGGAAACCGAGCCGCTCGCCGGCCTCCACGGCTGGGCGAGTGAGGATGATGCGCTCGACCTGGCGGGCCTGCAGCGCTTGCACGGCAAGGGCCACCGCCAGATACGACTTGCCTGTGCCGGCCGGTCCGATCCCGAAGGTAATGACGTTGGAAGAGATGGCGTCGGTGTAGCGCTTTTGACCTGCGGACTTGGGGCGCACCGTACGGCCTCGCCCGGCACGCAATACCTCGGCGGTGAGGACCTCCGACGGGCGCTCGTCCTCCTGCACCATCTCGATGGTGCGCTTCACGACAGACGCATCGAGCGGATGTCCCTGCTCGAGCAGCCGCACCAGCTCGTCGAACAGGCGGCCCACCACTTCGGATTGCGCGCCGTCGACGGTGATCTCGTTGCCTCTGACCAGCACCGACGAATCAGGGAAAGCGCCCTCCACCAGACGGAGAAACTCATCCCCCTCGCCCACCAAGGCAGCCATGAGATGGTTGCCCGGGACGAAGATCTTTATCTGAGTGGTGGGCATGCGGGTTTCGGCACGGAGTACCTATAACGCTAGCGCCTTCTGAAGGATCAGCCTGGGGGCCAACTCATCGATCGCCCACCGATCACATGAAGGTGAAGATGGCTCACGCTGTTGCCGGCGTCGTCGCCCACGTTGAACACCAGGCGATAGCCCCGGTCCGCCAGGCCCTCGGAGGAGGCAACTTCGTTGGCGAGTCCGAACATGTCGCTGAGAATCTCTTGGTCGTCGGGCCTGAGCGAGGCAGCATGGTCGATATGACGCCGGGGGACCACGAGAATGTGGGTGGGCGCGACCGGGTTCAAATCCCGGAAAGCGAAGGCGTGATCCGTAGCAGCGACGTGGTCGGAGGGGACATCGCCGGTGACGATGCGGCAGAAGATGCAGTCGGCCATATGGGCGCGAACGTACTTCGCGACGATGCGACCGCACGCTTCCTGGCTGACGCCAGAAACATCGAGTCGGCCCGAGCCCGAGCCCGCGAGCACTGGATTCGCCAACAGGCCCGCGAGGGGGCGACGTTCGAGGGAATCCTCCGGGCCCTGTCCGAACGTGGAGGTGTCGTCGAGATCGTCACGGTCGACTCTGGGCGGGCGATCGGTCAAATCATGACCATCAGCCCCGAATTGGTCGCGGTCGGCGGCGACGGGGTCGTGCTCGCTTGGGTTGTCGCCCGCAAGATCGCCACCGTCTGTCCGATGTCGCAAAACCGCGACGCGGGCGTGGCCAGCGACGACCGTGGGGCCAATTCCTCGGCCACGCTCAGCGGGCTGCTCGCCAACCTCGCCGATGAGCGGGCCGAGGTGAGTCTCCGCTGTGGCGGAAGAGAGGTCTCGGGCCGTTTGGCGGGCTCAGGCACCGACGTGCTGACGGTACGCGGCCGATCGGGCGAGTTGAGCTACCTGCCGATCGGCGCGTTAACCGTTGTGCGGCTGGGCTGAATCGGAAGCCTCGGGATAAAGGTGGACCAGCTCGCCGGGTTGGATCCGGCTGCCCTCCAGGAACGAGTCGAGGTCCGGCTTTTGGATCCGGATGACCCTGCCCATGCGGTAGGCGGTGAGCTTGCCCTCGTCGATGGCGCGGTAAAGCGTGCGGACCGTGATGCCCAGGTGCGCAGCCGCCTCCTGGGTGTTCATCCACTCGATCGCAGGGGACGCTTCCGTCTCACCGCTGATAGCTCCCCCGTCCCTTTGAGTCATCCCTCTAGCATCTCATACCGGTTGTGACACGCTTTGCTTTCCTCGTGCTCGCCGACCGGTCCGGATGGCCCCAGAGGATGCAGACCTGGACCGACCGCTTCGAGATCGCCCTGTGCACGTCGCCGGAAGAAGCCCGCGCCCTAGTCGGTTCGTCCCGACCCTGGACCGCCTTCGTGGTCGACGGGAACCACCCCGCAGTCGACCGGGACCTGCTAGCCCTAGCGGCAAAATCGGGCGCACCGCCGATCGTCGTCGCCGATTCGGCTTCGGTCGACTGGATCGCGCTGGGCGCAGTCACGGTTCTGAACCCCGAGTTCGACTCCGAAGACCTCAACGCGGCCGTCACGGGCCCGCGGGTGTCCCCCGAACGAGCCCACGAGATAGCGCCTGTCGTTTCGGTCACGGGGCCCGGCGGCACAGGGGCCTCCACCATCGCGATAGCGCTCGCTCAGGGTCTGGCCCGCCACTCGCCGGGAGTGCTCCTGGCCGATTTCGCCCGACACGCTGAGCAACACGTCTTGCACAATCTGCGACCCGATCGTCCGGGCATCGGAGATCTGGTCGAGGCGCACCGTACAGCCGCTCCCGACGCCGCCACGCTTCGCCAACTGCCCGAGGAGATCCCCGCTCGCGGATATCGCGTGCTCGGCGGCTTACGCCGGTCCGTCGGGTGGTCGTCGTTGCGACCTCGCGCCGTGGAGGCCACCCTGAACGGGCTCCGTGGTGCCCACGGCGTCATCGTTTGCGACGTCGACGCCGATTTGGAGGGTGAGGCCGAAAGCGGCTCGTTCGACGTCGAAGAACGCAACACGCTGGCGAGGTCAGCAGTGGCGGCCTCGTCCGCCGTGGTGGTGGTCGGCGGCCCGGGGATCAAGGGAACCCACGCCATGCTGAGGGTCCTAGGTGAGATGTGGGCCCACGGCGTGTCGCCGGGACGCACGGTGGCCGTCGTAAACCGCGGCGACGAAACCTCGCTCGAGAAACTCAGTGACGCGCTCGGCCGGCTGGCCGGCCGCGGCCGAACGCTCCTCTTCGTACCTGAGGCGCCCGTCGATGCCGCCCTCCTGGATTCGCTTCCGCTCCCGATGTCGATCGTGGCTCCGGTTACTGACGCCGTTCTTCCCCTTGTCGAGGGGCCGCGCGGCGATACCGGGGCGGGGCCGATGCGAATCCAACCGGGCTCGCTCGGAGTGCCGGCCAACGAAGCCGGGCCCGACACCTAGCCCGGGACGGGCACCGAGCGCGAGACCCACAGGACCCAATGACTGTGTCTTGCGGGCCAGAGGGACCAAACTTGGTGGGATGAGGACACTTCCCCACCTCTTCCGCACCGCCGTCGCGCTCGTTCTCGCGCTCTTCCTGACGACACCGGCCGTAGGTGCGCAGGAGACCACGACCACGTCGTCGCCGACCTCTACGACTACGACTACGACTACGACGACCACATCGGAGGCCGGCGCCCAGGACGAAGACTCATACACGGAAGCAATCGACATCACGTTCCCGACCTCGCCGTCGGTCCAATTTACGGACGACTATCACCAACCCCGATCCGGAGGCCGGGTGCATCGGGCGACCGACCTGATGGGGCCGAAGGGCACGAAGCTGTATGCGGCCCGCGCCGGAACCGTGTGTTTCATAACCGGCTACGACAAGCTTCCTCCGTCCTACGGCGTCATGTTGACCATCTGCGGCGACGACGGACGTAAGTACGACTACATCCATGTCAACAATGACACCCCCGGTACCGATGACGCGCAGGGCGGTCCAGAGTTCGCCTTCTCGCCCGGACTGCACCCCGGCGGGGCCGTCTCTCGGGGGCAGTGGATCGCGACCATGGGCGACTCCGGCAATGCCGAGGGCACCGCGCCCCATCTCCACTTCGAGATCGAGGACCCGACGATCCTCGACCCCTACGGGACGAACCAGCGCAATCCCTACAACTCGCTGACGGCCGCGTTGGAGCGCCATGACGTGCCAACCGAGCCGGGGCCCCCGGGACTGGACGCCGTGGTGCGCGTCGGAGGTGTCGACCGGGTCGCGACCGCCATCGCGCTGGCTGCCCGTTGGCAGCAGGCTCCGTCCGTTGTGCTGGCGTCAGGTGACCGGGTGCCCGACTCACTGGCCGCCGGCCCCCTCGCGGCCAGTGCCAAGGGCCCCGTTCTATTGAATCTGGGCTCCCGGCTCGACCCTCGGGTGGCGTCCGAACTGAAGCGCTTACGGCCGGCATGGGTGGTGTTGGTCGGTGGACCAGCCGCCCTCTCCCATCAGACGGACGCCGATGTGCGATCGACGGTCCCGGGCGCCCGGGTGGATCGCATCTTCGGCCCCGATCGCTTCGCCACCGCAGCAGCGGTATCCCGCACGATCTGGGCGTCGGCACCCGGTACACGTTCCGCTGTGATCGCGCTCGGCGATCACGCGGACCCGGCGCGCGCCTGGCCGGATGCCCTCACCGCGGGATGGCTCGGTGCGCTCACCCACCGGCCGGTTCTCCTCACCGCTCCGGACCGCGTTCCACAGGCGACCTTGGACGCGCTCGAGGGCATCGGTTCGGCAGTAGTCGTCGGCGGCGAAGCACCCGTGCCGCCAGCCGTCTTTTCGCGGCTTGACCAGGCGGTAGGAACGCTCACCCGCCTCGCCGGGGTCGACCGGTACGCCACCGCCATCCGCGTCGCGGAGGCCGGATTGCGCGCCGGCGCGACGCTGACGCACCTGCGGGTCGTCACCGGGCGCGGCCCGGGCGACGCACTGGCGGCGGGCGCCGCGGCAGCAGACGAGGAGGCGTTGATGATCCTCGTCGACGGCCTGGAGCAGCGCGCCGATCTGCCCGTGAGCTACTACCTACGTCCCCGTTCGGCCCAAATCCAGACGGCGGCAGCTATCGGCGGACCCCAGGTGATGACCGACGAGGCGATCGCACGGCTGGGACTTCGCATCACGTGATTCCGGCGCCGTCGTCGGGCGCCAAATCCTTGAGTCGCTCCTTCGCCTTGGCTGATGTCGTCTCGAGAAGGCACGCGATCGCCCGCATGTCCTCTGGCCGTATTGAAATGATTAGCCCGGACTCTTCCTTGCGCTCCAGCTGGATAAGCCCGAGGTAGCGACCAAGCAGATCCCTCGCCGCCGGAGGCAGTCCGGCCAGGCGCCGGAGGTCCAACGTGACCCGTGGATCGGGCGAACGATCATCGGCTCTGCGTTCGTCCTCGTCCACGGGAGCTGCTGCATGGTTAGAGGGCTCGTGCGGTATGTCGGGCGCGTCGGGCAGGAGCTGGTCGACGCTGACCTCGTACAACTCGGCCAGGCGCTGGAGCCGGGCCACCGAGATCATGCGGTGGCCCCGTTCGTATGCGCCCAGGACGCTGATACGAAACTCTTCACCCGACATACGAGCCACCGTGCGCAGCGACAAGTGGCGCTGCTGACGAACCGACCTCAGCCGCTGGCCGAGCTGCTCAGCGAACATCCTCTCCGCCTCGGCGATGGCGCCGTCCCGTACCCGTCCGGTCGAGCCCGGCATGGCCTTCGGTTCTAGCACCACCGTGCCGATCCCGCCGAGTTGGCTACCGGAACGCGGACCGGATGCGCCCCATCATCGACGTACCGGGCGGATTGACTGACTCACCCCGGGATTCTGCGAACTGACGGAGCAACTCTTCCTGCTCCGGAGTCAGGTCATCGGGCGTCTCCACGACCACGGTCAGCACGATGTCGCCCCTGCCGCGACGGTGCGGCACCCCGAGGCCCCTCAACCGGATGGTCCTTCCAGTCTGCGCGCCGGGGGGCAGCTCGACTTCCTGCGGACCGTCGAGAGTGTCGACCTCGAGAGTTGCTCCCAACGCGGCCTGCGCCATCGTGACGCGAAGAACGTGAATCAGATCCGCGCCTTCACGGCGGAAGCGCTCGTCAGCGGCTACCCGCAGATGCACGTACAAGTCGCCGGACGGCCCACCGCGGGGCCCCACCGAGCCGCCGCCCGGCACCCGCAACACCGATCCGTCGTCGACGCCGGGCGGGACTTTGACGTTCAACGTGCGCTCCTCCATCACGCGTCCCTCGCCTCCGCACTCACCGCACGGGCTGGGCACCTCCTCGCCTATGCCGCCACACCGAGGACACGGTCCCGACGTGACCATCTGCCCGAGGATCGATTGGCGGACCCGTCGCACCTCGCCGGAACCGGCGCATCCGCTACACGTGACCGGCGTGGTGCCGGGCTTTGCGCCGGATCCGCCGCAGTTGTCACAGACCACCGCCACCCGGGCCGAGACCTCGGGATCGGCTCCGAAGACGGCCTCCGCGAATTCCAGTCGGGCCGAGACCTCCACATCGGATCCTCGTGGCGGACCACGGTGGGTCGTGGCACCGCCGAAGCCGCGCCCGAAGAAGGCCTCGAAGATGTCGTTCACGTCTCCGAACCCTCCCGAGCGCGCCCCCTGTCGCAATCCCTCCGGTCCGTGGACGTCGTACACGCGACGCTTCTCGGGATCGCGGAGCGTCTCGTAGGCAAGGGTTACGAGCTTGAACCGCTCCTCAGCTTCGGGGTCACCGTGGCCAGAGTCGGGGTGCAGTTCGCGCGCCAAGCGCCGGTATGCCGCCTTGATCTCGCCGTCCGTAGCGCTGCGGGCGACGCCCAATACGGCGTAGAAGTCCTCCATCGGCTCAGCGGCTCAGCGGCTCGCAGCCGGCGTCTCCGGCGGCGATCCCGCTGACAGTCGCTCGCCGAGCCGTCGACTGACGACTGCCACGGCCGAGAGCGCCTCGGGATAGTGCATCCGCGTCGGACCCAGCACGCCGATCGTACCGAGTTGCTCGCCTTCCACGTCGTAAGGGGCGACGACTATCGAGCACTCCGCCAATTGCTGCACCCCGTGCTCGGCACCGATTGCCACCGACACGCCGCGGTCCATGAGGTCGCGCAGGAGCCCGACGACGACGTACTGCTGCTCCAGGGTGCGCAGTACCCGGCGCACGGTGTCGACCGCTTCGAAAGCCTGCGCCATCCTCGACACGCCACCGACGAATACGTGGTCGCTGTCGGCGTCCTGACCGCCGAGCAAAGCCGACATGGCGAGCTTTGCAATGGAGTCGTCCTTGGATTCCCCCATAGACCTCGTCTCCTGCGAGTCGGCAAACGTGTGACCAACCAAGGTGGCCGATAGATGCGCCGATATCCGCGTCAACCTGTCGTCGCTGACGTCCTCGTCGAAGTCGACCTGCCTCCGTTCGACCACGCCGTTCGACAGCACGGCGACAACAAGACCGACCCGAGGCGCGAGACCGACGACCTGCACACTGCGCACCACGGCCACGTCGTGTGACGGTCCCAATACGACCGCGGCGTAGTCCGTCAGCCCCGAGAGCAGCTGCGACGTGTCCGCCAGCATCTGTTCGAGTTCGCCGTGGGCCTTGGCAAAGAACTGGCGCACCTGGTGCCGCTTGGACGGATCCAGAGAAGCCGGCCCCGACAGCTGGTCGACGAAGTAGCGGTAGCCCTTGTCGGTGGGGATGCGGCCAGCCGACGTGTGGGGCTGGATCAGGTAACCCTCCCGCTCCAGGACAGCCATCTCGTTTCGCACGGTCGCCGGCGAGACCGCGACCTCCGAGGCGCGCGCAACGCGCGCGGATCCCACGGGGTCAGCAGTAGCGATGTACTCCTCTACTACTGCACGGAGAATCGCGGACTTGCGGTCATCGAGCATCTGGACCTGGAAGTTTACGGGCCAGGAGGTCGGTGATCCGTGCCTCGGACCGCAACGCGGCCTGATTCAGCGAGGCGATCGCGTCGGGGAGGGCCTCGAGCGCTCTCCCCAAGTCGTCGCGAAGCGCCGCGGTGCCCGCCCGCTGCTCGCCCAAGACCCATGCCAGCTCGGCCACCAAGGTCTCGATGCGCTCCTGGCGCGACCGCGACTCGTCCAGGACGGTGGCGACATCGGTGGAGAGCCGCTCGGGGAGGCTGTCCATCAGCTCGCTCAGGTGGGCGACCAAGTCCTTGGTAGCACCGGCGAGCGCTAGCTCTTGAGCCGACGCTCGGGACTCGACCTCGGCGCGCAGCGACTCAACCGCGCTGGTGAATACCTCTTGGTGCGCCGCACTCTGGGTCTCGAGGTGAACTCCGATCCGGTCGAACTGCTCGACCGCGGCCGCCAGCGCTGTCTCGTGGGCCGAAGCGCGGCTGGCGCCTTCCTCGTTCAGTCGCTCGAGCTCCTCGGTGACGCCGTCCAAGCGGGCGACTATTCCCTCGGCTTGGCCGGTGACCACGTCGTTCAACTGGCGGGTTGTCTCGCTGAGGGCCTCGTACTGCGGAGCGACGACCGACTCGAAGCGCTGACCGATGCGCCGTTCGAGCAGTTCTGCGAGTTCGGAGGCCTGCTCCTGCTGGCTGATGCGAAGGTCCTGGACGGCTCCCTCTATCGCCGAGCGCAGCTCCGTGGCGATCTCCTGCTGGGCCTCCCGGAGGCTGCCCATCATCGTGTTCAGCCGTTGCGCCTGCGAGGCTTGGGCCCGCTCGAATGCGAGCGCGACCGCCTCTTCGGCCACCTCACTGAACCCCGCGACTGAACTGGCCATCCGCTCTGCCGTAGCCGACAGCTCGGCGGTAGCCGATCGCTGCCTGTCGAGTCCCGCGTCGAGCGATCGGCCCAGGCCGGTGGCTAGGTCGTGCAACGACTCGGCCTGAAGATCGTGCGATCTCTGAACCGCATCCGAGATGACAGATCCGATCCGGGCCGGCAACGTGGCCGCCAGTTCGGTGAGTTGCAGCTCGGACAGCTTCTGGTCCAGAACCTCGAGCAGTACCGCGTGCTGCCGCGTGACGCTCTCGGTCAACCCCGTCCGCAACTCGACGAGGACCTCGTCGAGTCGGTCCAGGCTGCGCTGGCGCGCCAGATCGGTCCTCTTGCCCCGTTCGACGAGTTCGCCAACCAGCTCTCGTAGCTCGTGGAGCCCTTTGTCGATCGTCGGCAGGGAATGTTCGAGTCCGTCCAGCACCGCCGAGGCGACCGCAGGCGGAAGACGACGGCCGAGCTCGGCCGGGTCGTAACCGGCGAGGCGGTTCTCGACTGCCTGCACGAGGCGGGCATCGTGCTCGGCCATCCCTGCCGAAATGTCGTCGCGAACCGCGTCCAGTCCGGCCCGCACGGTGTCGATCTGCGACCGATAGGAGGACTCGGCCACCTCCGAGACGGTGCGTGCCAAGGAGGCACTGACCTCCTCCAGGCGGTTCAGTTGGTCGGGTAGAAGTTCCTCGGTTCGGGCGTGGAGCTCCGCCACGACGGCGTCGACGGCGGACCGCGCCAGGTCCAGCATCTCGGCCGGCGTGATGTCGTAACGACGGCGGGCGACCGGCACCCTGGTCATGGTAGGGGCACGGCACCCCTCATGGGAGTATCTCCGGCGCCCGACGGCGGCTGCCCCGCCCAGGGGTTACTCGTCCAGGCGTAGTGCCGCCACGAAAGCTTCCTGAGGCACATCGACCCGGCCGATGGACTTCATCCGCTTCTTGCCCTCGCGCTGTTTCTCCAACAGCTTCCGCTTACGGGTGATGTCGCCTCCGTAACACTTGGCGATGACGTCCTTACGGGTCGCCTTCACCGTCTCCCTCGCGATCACTCGTCCGCCGATCGTCGCCTGAATGGCGACGTCGAAGGCCTGACGCGGGATGAGTTGGCGGAGTCGTTCGGCCATTCGGCGGCCGTACTCGGTTGACTTCTGCCGGTGGACCACCGTCGAGAAAGCGTCCACTGGCCCACCGTTGAGCAGGACATCGACCTTGACGAGTTCCGACTGCTCGTAGCCCGCCGGCTCGTAGTCGAGGCTGGCATAGCCCTTCGTGCGGCTCTTCAGCTGATCGAAGAAATCCACCACGACCTCTCCCAGGGGCACGTGATACACGAGCTCGAGCCGCTCCGGCGAGAGGTATTCCATCCGGATCATTTCGCCGCGGCGCGATTGGCACAGGTCCATCACCGCTCCGGTGTACTCCGAGGGCAGCAGGATCGTCACGTCGAGGAAAGGCTCTGCGATGTAGTCGATCTGCGAGGCGTCTGGCATCGCCGAAGGGTTGTCCACCTCCTCGACGCGACCGTCGGTCAGATGAGCCTGGTACTCGACCGAAGGCGCCGTGGCAATCAGCGAAAGGCCGAACTCGCGCTCCAAGCGCTCCCGGATGATCTCCATGTGCAACAGGCCGAGGAAGCCACAACGGAAGCCGAATCCCAATGCGCCGGAGGTTTCTGGCTCGTAGGTGAACGAAGCGTCGTCGATACGCAGCTTCTCCAGAGAGTCACGCAACTCGGCGTACTCGTCACCATCGACCGGGAAGAGGCCGCAGAACACCATCGGCTTGGGCTCGCGGTACCCGGGCAACGCGGGTGCCTGGCGGCGCAGTTCGGTGACGGTCTCGCCGGAGCGGGCCTGGCCCACGTCCTTGATGCCCGCGACGAGATACCCGACTTCGCCGGGGCCGAGCGAGCTGACCGGGGTGGCTACCGGTAGGCGCACGCCGATCTCCTCGACGTCGTGGCTCGACCCAGCCTGGAGGAACCGCAGGCGCGAGCCGGCGGTGAGTGTGCCGTTCATGACTCTCACCGCGGACACGACACCTCGGTAGGTGTCGTAATACGAGTCGAAGATCAGCGCTTGCAGCGGCGCATCCGGATCCCCCGTCGGGGGCGGGATGTGCTCGACGATCCTGTCGAGAAGGGCGTCGACGCCTTCGCCGGTCTTGGCCGAGATTCGCAGGATCTCCTCGTTGCTGATCCCGAGCACCTTCTCGATCTCGGCGCCTCGCGCCTCGGGATCAGCGGCGGGCAGGTCGATCTTGTTGAGGGCCGCGACGATGGCGAGGTCGGATTCGACCGCGAGGTACGCGTTGGCCAGAGTCTGGGCCTCGATGCCCTGCGCCGCGTCGACGAGAAGCACCACGCCCTCGCAAGCAGCCAAGGACCGGGAAACCTCGTAGCCGAAGTCGACGTGGCCCGGGGTGTCGATGAGATGGAGGATGTGGCCCTTCCATTCGAGTCGCACGTTCTGAGCCTTGATGGTGATCCCCCGCTCGCGCTCGAGCTCCATCGAGTCGAGGTACTGCTCGCGCATGTCGCGCGGGTCGACCGCGCCGCACCGCTCCAGGATCCGGTCGGCCAGCGTGGACTTCCCGTGGTCGATATGCGCAATAACCGAAAGGTTCCGAATGCGCGCCGGATCCGTGCTCATAACCCCCGCATGGTGACAGTTGTTTCTGGCTCTTCGCGCAAGCGCTCATCGCTGTGCGGCGGGGTCCCCATCCCCGCCGCTTGGCTAGCGACCCGCGACTCAAGCCAGAAGGGCTGGGCCGGAGGTTTCTCTCTGGAGCAGGACTTGCGTCAGGTCGTCGGCGGGGGTGGGGCGGCCGAGCCAGAAGCCTTGGGCAACTTCGCAGCCGAGCTTGGCCAGCTGGTCCCAGACCGCCTGGTCCTCGACCCCCTCGGCGACGGTGCGCTTACCCAGGTGGCGGGCGAGGTCGATCGTCGAACGGACGATGGCGGCGTCGTTGGAGTCCTG
>JAHWKP010000150.1 GCA_019347775.1 Actinomycetota bacterium
ATGCGCCACTACGGGGCTCGCCAGTCTCTCGACCGCCGCGCCTCGTACGTCGTCGCTTCGGTGGGGCCGGCCCAGCCCCCGGCGATGCCGGGCGATTCGCTGACCGACACGGGAACGGAGCACTGCACGCCAGGGGCCGCCCACAAATCGTTATTGTGCGCGTGACCAGCGCCACTACGCCGGTTATCGTGCAGGCCTTAGCCCCAAACCGCGGCGATCGGGGGCTAGGGGTCGGCCGCCTTCGGGCAGGGGCATCGACGTGCAGCTGGCGACCTTCCTTCAGCATGAGGGGGATGACAGCCCGTTCGGTTGAAGACGTCAGCCAAGGCAGCACCACGGCCGCCAGACTCACCCAAGACAGGTGCACCGAACCACCGATGAGTTCAGGGCCTCCCGGTCGTCGGTACGGGAAGATCGCGGTACGAGGCAGCGAAGGAGATCGCCAGTGAGCCTTCCGAAGATTGTGTCGCCCGAGGAATGGGTCAACGCTCGTCGGACGTTCCTCGTCAAGGAGAAGGAGGCCACGAGGCAGCGGGACCTCCTGAACGCCGAACGTCGTGAGTTGCCGATGGTCGAGGTGACCAAGGCCTATGAGTTCGACGGTCCTGACGGGAAGGTGCCGTTGCTCGACCTCTTCGAAGGTCGCAGGCAACTGATCATCTACCACTTCATGTTCCACCCCGAGTGGGAGGATGGCTGCCCGAGCTGCACCGCCGGCACCGACGAGCTCTCGCCCGGCTTCCTGGCTCATCTGCACACCAGGGACACCACCTACGCCATGGTCTCGAGGGCGCCGCTGGCAAAGCTCGAGCGCTGGAAGGCCAAGCGGGGTTGGGACATCCCCTGGTACTCCTCCGCCGACGGCGACTTCAACTACGACTTCGGCGTCACGATCGACGCCTCCCGAGGATTCGACGTGTACAACTTCCGCACCCTCGACGAGTACGCCGCCCGGGGCCAAGAGAGCATGAAGACCTCGGAGCAGCCCTATGACATGCCCGGGCGCAGCTGCTTCCTCGAAATGGACGGTCGGGTGTTCCGCACCTACTCCCAGTACGCCCGTGGGCTCGAGAGTACCGGCGGCTCCTACTACTTCCTTGATCTGACCGCCCTCGGACGGCAGGAGGAGTGGGAAGAGCCCAAGGGCCGCAGCGAGGTGACACGCGGGAACGTCCCGGACTTCGCCTCGTGAGCGTGCGAACATGACCGACTTGTAAAAACATCACGGCAGGAGTGACCCCGTTCGGCGCGCTGGGGAGAGAGCTCTGGAACCGGACTACCGAGCGTGTGCTATCGGTTCCGCTCCAGCGCATCCCTCCGGTTTACCGGGCACCGAACCGTGTCCCGGGCGCTCGGGGATACCAGGGCGGCGACCTTCGGGGATGCACGTACTGGGACCCCGGCGGCTGCTCCGGCTCCTTTCCTCACACTGCAGTGGGCGGTTCGAGGGAGATGTCCGCGTGAGTAGGGCTGGAGTGGTCCGGTCCTGGCGCCGACGGTTGAAGCAAGCTGGGCCGGGATGTCGCCGGTGGAGCCGCTCGGGCGCCGCTCAGCTCAGCCGAGGCCCAGGAGTGAGATGACCACCAGCAGTCCACCCACGACATAGGCGGCGTAGTCGTTGACCGACCCGTTGTGAAGGGCTCGCAAGGTGGTGATCGGCCTTGGTTGCTGGCCGCGCACGACCGCCCGGGCCAACACGGCCCCGAGCACCATGGCTACCGCGGTGAGGACCAGCCCGCCCACCGACCAGAAGTGGGGGTGGAGGGCAGGCACCGTCAGCTGGCCACCGGGTGGACTCAGCACAGCCGTTGCGTACGCCGCCCGGTCCAGCAGACCGGCGGCGGCCGGGGCCGCCACCTCACTCACCAAGGGGCCGGCCGCCAGGCCGAAGCCCACGCTCAGGACCCCCAGCCCCACGAGGGCGGCCACCATCCCCGGGGCCAGAGCCCGCTCGTGCTCGTACGGCTCGTCGCGGGGCCGGAAGAAGGCCAGCCACGCGGCCCGGGCGAGGGCGGCCACCGTCAACACCTCGACGGCCAGGAGCACGACGACGAGACCACCGGTGTGGGCTTCTTCCACGCCCTGGTGGACCAGGGAGAGCGAGAAGTAGCCGTTGAACGGCGGCACACCCACGATGGCGGCGGTGCCCACCACGAAGGCGGTTGCCAGTGCCGGCTTCCTCCGGGCCAGACCTCCCATCTCCGACAGCCGCTCCACACCCATGGTGTGCACGATGGCGCCCGCGCACAGGAACAGGAGCGGCTTGAACACGGCGTGGTTGGCCAGGTGGTACGCGGCCCCGGCCAGGCCGGCTCGGCTCCGCGTGCCGAGCGCCAGCGCCAGCACCCCCATCTGGGAGACGGTGTCGAAGGCGACGTGTAGCAAGCGGCGTCGCACCCCATCCAGGCACGACGATGCGCCAGTACCGGGCTCGCCGGTCCCTCGACCGCCACGCTCGTACGTCGTCGCTGTTTGCGTCGCGCCGCCTCAGCCGCGGCGATACCGCGCGATCCGCTGACCGACAAGGGAACCGAGCGCTCCACGCCCAGGGACGCGGTTCATGCCGGTGGCTGGGTGCCGCCCTCGCTCGGTCCCCGATACCCGTACCGGAGGCCGAGCGTCGGGCTGCATCAGCCGAACCAGATCGTGGCTTGTCGGACGAGCGACCGTCGGAGGCTAGACACCGCGCCGGGCTACGGTCGGTCAAACGGCCGAGACGCGGTCGTCACGCATCGCGGAGTCGTTCCGCGGCGCCTGCCGAGTCGATCCCCCTTGCTACTCGGTTCCCTGCCGCACAGAGACAGCTCCGACGAGAGGGAGCGTGAGGAATCGTGGCCGCTGCCGAGGTCCCGACCGGCGGGAAGACGCCGGACCGAGTGGAAGCCATCCTCGTCCCGCTCGACGGGTCAAGGTTCGCTGAGCGCGCGCTGCCGGTCGCCTCGGGGCTGGCCCAGAGACTCGACGCCGACATCCACCTCCTGCGCGCCGTCGCCAAAGAAGACGAGGTGGTCCACCGAGCCGCCGAACTCGCCGAGATCGAGCTTCCCGATCGCCGCGTTCATCGAACTGTTGTCGTCGACCTCGACCCGGCGGGCGCGATTCACGAGGCGCTCCGCGGGCTCACCCGTGCCGTTGGGTGCATGGTTAGCCAGGGGCGGGGGCGTTCCGCCGCACTGATCCGTTCAGTCGCCAGCGAGGTCGTCGCTCGCGGTCGCGATCCTCTCGTCGTCGTCGGTCCGCTGGTCGAGGAGCGACGCGGCGGCCACGACGTCGTGGCGTGTGTCGACGACTTGCCGGCGT
The DNA here is from genome assembly GCA_019347775.1 of Actinomycetota bacterium. Taxonomy (GTDB): domain Bacteria; phylum Actinomycetota; class Acidimicrobiia; order Acidimicrobiales; family JAHWKP01; genus JAHWKP01. The sequence goes on from JAHWKP010000150.1 coordinate 3,301, forward strand.
CGATGTCACTCATTCCCGTCGCTCTCCGCTGGGCCGGTTTGCTGGGGGAGTCCCTCGTCGTGATCACGGTGGCCGAGCTTGTCCCCGACTCGGTGCGCGCTGGCGCGGTCCGGGCCGGTTCGGGCCCGACGGCGATGTGGACGCCTTTCTCAAGTCCCTCGTCAAGCCAGTTCGTGACCTGGGGCATCATGTGGACACCGTCGCGGTGTATGACCCCATCAGCCCGGCCGGAGGCGTGCACACCTGGCTACGGGAACGGCCAGCGTCCCTCGTCGTGGTCAGTACTCACGCCCGTTCCGGCCTCGCCCGGATCGTCTTCGGGAGCGTCGCCGCAAGAATTGTCCACCACAGCCCGGCACCGGTGCTGGTCGTTCCGCGAACCGACTGAACGTGAAATATGTGAGTCGAACACCGACCCTGTGCGCCCCGTCGCCTCAGCCAAGGTTCACACGCGCTACTGCTACCTGCACAGCGGTTCGGCTACCTGCACAGCGGTTCCCGAGCAACGGTGACCGCAGAGGACCACACCGTGGCAGCGGTCGACCGATGGCCGTGCACGATCACCGCGGCGGGAGGCGTCATGGTGAGCCCGTTCGATCTCCTGTGGATCTTCTTCATCCTCTCCGGCCTCCAACCGCCGCTTCAGCAGCGGCTCCTACCAGCGGGCCCGGCGCGGCGCGCTCTCGAGAAACGGGACCATTCGCGAGCGATCACGCTGATCCACCGACGCGAGAAGTTGGCCTTCTTGGGATCCCCTTCGGCGGGTTCCTCGACATCGAAGGCGCGAAGCCGTCTTACGCGCCATCGAAATGACCGCCGACGACGTGCCCATCGGCCGTGTCCTTCACGCCCTGGGTGGGCCTATCCTCGCGGCCGAGCAGATCGACGCCGCGCTGGCGGCGCACCCCGCTCACGTGACGGTGTCCGTACCCAGTGCGCGATAAGCGGTGGAACC
>JAHWKP010000151.1 GCA_019347775.1 Actinomycetota bacterium
AGCCACATCAGCTTGCCGATGACCGCTGACCGTCCGCCGATCGCGACCAGCGTCTTGGAGATAGCTTCGGCGCCCTCGGCGGGGGGGTCTCCGGGGACGTACCACCACGCCGCCCGTTCCACGTCGTCGCGAGTGAGCCCCATGGCGGCGAGGTCGGCGTCGGAGTAATCCTGGCTGGGCGCGATTGCGTGTCCCGCGGGGAGGCGATTTCGCACCCACTTCGCGGACTTGGTGCACAACCCGCACTCCCCGTCGTAGATGAGGGTCCCCATGGCCCCAAAGTACGGTGCCCCCATGCGGGATATGGACAAGTGGCTCGGTAGCGGGGGCATGCCTCTTATCTCGGAGCTGGGCGCGTCGTTCGACGCTTACGGCGACGGCTGGGTCACCGCGACGTGGACTCCCAGCGAGCTCGCCGGCAACACCCGCGGGATCGTGCAGGCCGGTGTCATCGCCGTTCTCCTGGACGCCGCCATGAACTTCGCCCTGAACGCCGGTCTCGACGGCGGCGACCGTTCGAAGGCGACGCTCGAGATGAAAACCGAGACCATGCGGGCGTCGCAGGTTTCCGACATGCTCCACGTCAGAGGAGAGGTCGTGCGCCTCACCCGATCCTTCGCCTGGACTGAAGGCTGGGTGCGCCAGGGAGGGCCGGAGGGCGAGCTGGCAGCCCGTTCGACCGGCACCTTCGCGGTCCACCGAGCCCAGGCCTAGGAGTTATCCACAGCCTGGGGACAGATCTGGGGACAGATCACACGGTTGTAACTTCGCTGGCCTGCGGATTCAGGCCCGGCGGGGCTGAATTCAGCGGTATTTGGTGGCGACGATGAACCCCGCGGTGATCAACATCAGTCCGCCGAGCAGGTACCAGTTGTTCGCCCCGCCGGGCAGCACGTCCATGTAGTTGACGACGATTATGAGCATCCCGAGTCCGAGCAGCCCGAACATCAGGTACGGAATGATCTTGGGCGACTCTTTGAATTCGCGGGGGATCGGCGGCGTGTAGCGGCCGGACACCGCAGCCGGGTTGCGCACGACGCCACGCGCCGCGCCGCCGGGCTTGCGCTTTGACCGCGCCGGACCGCGGCGGCTACGGCTGCTGGCCTTGGGCTTCGGCATCCATGCGAGCATAGAGGGGTGGAAACGGGCGTCCGGAGCCAGGCTCTGGGCGGGCGCGGACTACTGGCCGGCTGTGCCGCGATCGCCTTCCTGGTCGTCATCGCCGCGACCATCACTCCTCCGGATCCTGAGGTGCGCCTGCCCCGCGAATACCGGCTTGCGGGGCTCATCGAGCGCCAGGAGGACGTGGTCGAACAGCTCAAGGTCGACGTCGCCGAGCTGCGTGACAGCGTCGCCGAGCTGCGCTCCCAGGTCGCCGCGCGCCAGGAGGCCTCGGCGGACATGGAACAGGCGCTGCGCATCGCCAGCCGCGAAGCCGGCCTTGTCGCCGTCTCCGGTCCGGGGATCACCGTGTCGTTGACCGACTCCGATCTCTCGGAGAGCCCGTCGGGCAACGTCAACGACCTGGTTATCCACTCCGAGGACGTGCGTGCCATCGTCAATGCCCTGTGGCGAGCCGGCGCCGAGGCCATCTCGATGAACGACCAGCGCCTCGTCAACACCAGCGCCGTGCTGTGTGTCGGCAACACGTTGTTGGTCAACGGCACCGTGCACTCGCCGCCCTACGTGGCCAGGGCGATCGGTGCTGACCGCGAGCGCTTCGAGTCCGACCCGCTGGTGCGCAGGTTGAGGCGGGAGGCGGTCGCCTTCCGGCTCGGGTTCGCGGTCGAAGGGGCTCGCAACCTCGAGCTTCCGGCATTCGACGGCGCAGTTTCGTTCAGCCATGCCCGACCGGGCGCGGAGAAGAGTTTCGGATGACTCCGCGAGGCCCGGGGCCAGCCCCGCGGGTGCTCGTAATCGACAACTACGACTCGTTCGTCTACAACCTCGTCCAGTATCTCGCCGAGCTGGGGGCCGACCCACTCGTGCGGCGCAACGACGCGATATCGGTGGACGAGGCGCGGTCGATCTCGCCCGACGCGCTGCTGGTGTCGCCCGGTCCGGGACGGCCCGCCGACGCCGGGGTGAGCAACGATCTCATCACCGCCTTGGGTTCCGAAGTTCCAGTGCTGGGTGTGTGCCTGGGTCACCAGTGCATCGCCGAGGTCTTCGGGGGACGGATAGTAAAGGCCGCCGAGATCATGCACGGCAAGACGTCGATGGTGCACCACGAAGGAGCGGGCGTCATGGCCGGATTGGACGACCCGTTCGAAGCGACGCGCTACCACTCGCTGGTAGTCGAGGCCGGTTCGCTGCCGGCGGAGTTGGAAGTGACGGCGCGCACGGACGACGGCGTCATCATGGGCCTCCGCCACCGAGAGCTGCCGATCCAGGGAGTCCAGTTCCACCCGGAGTCGATCCTCACCGCCGGGGGCCATCAGCTCCTGGCGAACTGGTTGGCGACCACAGGCTGGGAGGCGAAAGTCCCGGCCGGGGCGGGCCGCGCCGGTTAGTCGGGCTGGGTCGTAGTCGTCGTCGAGCTGGTCGTAGTCGTGGTTCCTCCACCACCACCCCCGCCCGCCAGCCGGCCGATGATGATCGTCACAGTCGCACCTCGCTCGGCTTCCTGTCCGCCCTCCGGGTTCTGATCGAGCACCACGCCGTCCTCCTCTTCGCGGACCACGGTCTGGTATCGCTTTGCCACTCGGAATCCAGCCTCGACCAGGATCGACTCGGCTTGGGCTTCGCTGCGCCCGGTCACGTCGGGCACATTGCGGGTCTCGGGCTCGGGCGGACCGGTCGAGACGAAGATGGTGACCGTGCTGCCGAGATCCGCTTCCGCGCCGGCTTCCGGGTCGGTCCGTATGACCCGGCCCCGGGCCACATCGGCTGATTCCTCCTTTGTCACCCGGACGTCGAAGCCTTCGGCGTCGAGGCGGGCACGAGCATCCGCTTCCGGCAGATTCGCGACGTCGGGGACTCGCCCGGTCGGCGTCCCGCTCGACACCACGATGGTGACCGTGCTTCCCTCGGGTGCGGTCTGGCCGGCGCGAGGGTCCTGGGTGAGCACCGTGCCATCAGGGTGATCTCGGCTGGCCTGCTCGGTGACCGCGACCGCGAAGCCCTCCTCCTCCAACACCGCCCGGGCCGTGCTTTCCGACTCGCCCACCACGTCGGGGACCTCGACTCCCACCGTGCCCCTGCTGACCAGCAGCCTCACCGTCGACCCCTTCTCGACCCGCTCATTAGCCGCGGGATCCTGCTGGAACACGAGGCCCGCCTCGGCGTCGCTGGCCTCCTCGCGGATCTCGGGAACCAGGCCGGCCTCTCGGATCTCCGCCTCGGCCACAGCCTGGGTGTCGCCGAGTGCCTGCGGGACCGTCACCAATTCCGCCGTCTCGCCTCCGAAAACACCCAGGGTGCGCCCGAGAAGGAACAACAGGATGCCGAGCAGAGTCAGGAGCCCGATCAAGAGCCCCACGTAGGCGCCGGTACGCCGGTCGGTCTCCTCGGCCTCGTACACCGCGGCCGGGTGGGCGGCGCCTGCGGGCGCGGCGGGCGCCACCGGGACAGCCTGGGTGCGGTCGGCCCTGGGCTGAGAGGCCGCGGCCATCGCCGCCCCGGCTGCGATCGGACGTCCCTGGCGGAATCGCACGAGGTCGTCGCGCATCTCCAGCGCATTCGCGTAGCGGTCGTTGGGATCCTTGGCCATGGCGGTGAGCACGATGCGCTCGAAGTCAGCCGGGACGTCGGGGTTGTGGCGGCTGGGCGGAACCGGGTCCTCGCGCACGTGCTTGTAGGCCACCGCCACGGGCGAATCCGCCGCGAAGGGCGGCGAGCCCGTAACGAGCTCGTAGAGCACGACGCCGAGCGAGTACACGTCGCTGCGTGGGTCGATGCGCTGGCCCTGAGCCTGTTCAGGCGAGAAGTAGGTGGCCGTGCCCATTACCGAACCCGGCTGGGTCAGGTTCTCGCTGGTGTTGACGGCGCGGGCGATCCCGAAGTCGGTGACCTTCACTTCGCCGTTGTTGTCGATCAACACGTTGCCGGGCTTGACGTCGCGGTGAACCATGTCGCCGCGGTGGGCTACGGCCAGCGCAGCCGCGATCTCTGCGCCGATCTCGGCGGCCTCATCGGCGCGCAATGCGCCGGCGCGGTGCACGAGTGAGGCAAGTGACTCGCCCTCGACGTACTCCATGACGATGAAGTACGTGCCCTCCTCCTCA
>JAHWKP010000152.1 GCA_019347775.1 Actinomycetota bacterium
CGCCCTGTACCGAGCGTTGGGCCGGACGGGCGTCGACGATCCGTACGCGCGCTACAACGCGGTGCTGCGCGAGCTGTCGAGCTTCCTCGAAGCCCTCGAGTCGCGCGCGCGTCAGTGAACGACGGTGGTGTCCTTCGCCGCTTCGGGGGCGGGCTCGGCGTCGGCGGTCTCGCGCTCGCGGCGCTCACTCGACAGCGGCGGTGGAAATCCCGGGTTCGTCATACTTATAAGAACGCCCCGGATTGCACTTCATGACCGGAATGCCCGGGTGGTTGGCCTGATGGGCAGGACCGACTAGTTACCGACAGTGACGCCCGCCACAGCTATCCGTGCCTGGCGGGGGCGTAGGCGCCGACGGGGGTGACGTAGAACGCGGCCCCCTTGAGGTGCTCCTCGAGCTCGGGCGGGTACCTGCCCTGCTCGAGCCGGCGGATACGGCCGTCGGACCACAGGGGCGCCAGCGCCTCCACGGCCGCCGCCTCCCACGTGCCGTCGAAGTCCCGCAGCCCGATCAGCCCCCGGCCGCCCTTGTGCAGATAGAGCGAGGCCTGTCCTCCGACCAGCACCACGTAGGCCCCGGCGACCCGGGACGGGCCCTTCACTGGCCAAGAGAGGGCGACGCCGAACGGGTTGGCGGGATCCGTCGCTGCGAGCAGCACGCCCCGCTCATGTCCCTCCTCGTCCATGGCCTCTTCCCGCGCCGCTCTCAGCCGGTCGACTGCGCCGGGCAACGCGAATTGGGCGCCGCCGAGGCCGGTCACGAAGTAACCCCGCCGTATCCGGCCCGCTTCCTCCATGGCGCGGAGCACGGGATAGATACCGGCGTAGCCGCCCGGGACGCTCTCGCCGAGCACGGCTTGTCGGCTCAGAACGCCGTGGCGCTCGAGCAGCACGCGCGCCAGAAGCGTCGCCCCTTGGGTGGTGCCGGTCAGCTCGAGATCGGGCTCGCGCACCAGTGACCAGCGGCCTTGAGCGCGGGCCGGGGACATCGATCGACGGGGAGCGACAGCGCGGTAGTTCACGATCCCACGCGATCCCCTCCCGCCCCCGCGCCCGCGCTTGAACCGGGGCAGTGCCAACGCCCGCATCGCCGCGAAGGAGTCGTTGGTGACCTCGCCCGCCCAGACGAGGTCCCACAACGCTTCGAGGGCAGTCTCGTCGTTGCCTTGGGCCAGCTCGCGGAAGAAACACGCCCCTGACGTGGCGAAGACCTCGCGTAAACGGTCGTGCTCGGCACCGGCCGGACGTTCGCTGTCACCCAACGCGGCCAGGCGACTTACACCCAACAAAGCGTCGGCGTCTTCTCGCCGGAACAACATCACCTTGCCGTCGTTGGATCCGACCGAGCCGGCCCCGACCCACATGATCTCGCCCGCAGCCAGCAACTCGTCGAGATAGCGCGGGTCGTAGCCGTCTACCCGTGATGCCAGGACGTCGCGCTCCCACACGGTGGCCGGAATCGGGACGCCCTGCAGCTGGGTGATCACCTCGTACACCCGATCCACGCCACGGGCCTTGCTCCCGACGCCATGCCAGCTCGGTAGGAAGCGCACCAGCGCGTCGGGCTCGGCTGGGGCGACCTCGTTGCGCAAGGCGGCGAGAGAGCGCTGCCGGAGCTGGCGGAGCACGCCGGCGTCGCACCACTCCCGCTCGGTGCCGTCAGGACGGAAGGCACCGCGGGTGATCGTTCCGTCGGTCTCCAGGCGCTCGAGCAACTCGGCCACTCGGTCGACCGGCAGTCCGAACCGCGCCGCCGGCTGCGCGGTGAGGAAGGGGCCGTGCGTGCGCGCCCATCGGCGCACCAGCTGGAGGTCCGCTCCCGGGACGGGCTCGAGAAACGACTCGGCGATGCCGACCGGAAGGGCCACGCCGAGTCCGTCGCGGTAGCGCCCCGCGTCCTCGGCCGCGATGAGCCGATCCTCACCGGTGATCCGCACCCGCACGGCGCGGCGCGCCGCGATCAGCTCGTCGGTGTACGGGCCGCCTTTGGACCGGGCCGCGAGCTCGGACTCGGTCAGGTCTCCGAGTCGGCGCAGCAAATCGTGGGCGCCGTCGACATTGTGCGCCCACCGGCGCTCGTCGAGCGCCTGCAGCTCGGACTCCAGCGCAGCCAGCGCAGCAGGATCGATGAGCTCGCGCAGCTCGTCCGCTCCCACGAGCTGGGCCAGCATGCGGCGATCGAGGGTGAGGGCCTGGGCGCGGCGCTCGGCGAGCGGGGCGTCGCCCTCGTACATGAAGCTGGCCACGTAGGAGAAGGCCAGCGACGACGCGAACGGCGACGGCGACGGCATGTCGAGCTGGGTCACCCTGACCGCTCGCGACCGGATGTCGGACATCAGCGAGCGCAGCGCCGGCAGATCGAAGACGTCGCGCAGGCACTCCCGGTAGGTCTCGAGAATGATCGGGAAGGCGCCGTAGCGGGCGGCCACCGCGAGCAGGTCTGCCGCCCGCTGCCGCTGTTGCCACAACGGAGTGCGCGAGCCGGGCCGACGCCGGGGAAGCAGCAAGGCTCGGGCCGCGTTCTCCCGGAAGCGGGCCGCGAAGATGGCCGACGAGCCCACCTCGGTCGTCACCAGTTCGTCGACCTCGTCAGGGTCCAGGAGAATCGACTCGATGGGCGGGGCCTCGTCGGCCTCCGGTAGCCGGACGACTATCCCGTCGTCGGACCAGATGGCCTGCACCTCGGCGCTGGTGCGCCGCCGGATCAAGGCCTCGATGGCGAGAGCCCAGGGGGCGTGGACGCGGGCGCCGAACGGCGACAGCACGCACAGCCGCCAGTCGCCGAGTTCGTCTCGGAAGCGCTCCGCGACGATCTCGGTGTCGGTCGGCAGCAGACCGCTGCTGGCCTCGCGTTGTTCGGAGATGTAGACCCGCAGGTTGCGCACAGCCAGCTCGTCGAGGCCGCATTCGGTCTGGAGCCACTCGTCGGACTTGTCGTCGATCTCGCGAAGGAACTTGCCCAGAGCCCGACCGAGCTCGTAGGGCCGCCCGATGGCATCGCCCTTCCAGAACGGCATCTTTCCGGGCTGGCCTGGTGCCGGCGACACGACCACCCTGTCGCGGGTGATGTCATCGATGCGCCAGGTCGAGGCGCCGAGCACGAAGGTCTCGCCGACCCGGGACTCGTAGACCATCTCCTCGTCGAGCTCGCCCACCCGCCCGCCTTCGGGGGTGAAGACGCCGAACAAGCCCCGGTCGGGAATGGTGCCCCCACTGGTCACCGCCAGCATCCGTGCGCCGGGTCGGGCCGAGAGCTTTCCGGCGGCGCGGTCCCACGTGAGGCGAGGCTTCAGCTCGGCGAACTCGTCGGAGGGATAACGGCCCGACAACATGTCGAGCACTCCTTCGAGTACCTCTGATTCGAGGTCCGAGAAGGGGTAGGCGCCGGCTACCAGTTCGGCAACTTCGTCGACGGTGACGTCCTCGACCGATGCCATGGCGACGATCTGCTGCGCCAGAACGTCGAGCGGATTGCGCGGAACCTTGGTCTCCTCGATGAGGCCGCCCTGCATCCGGTGGGCCACGACCGTGGCGACCAGGAGGTCGCCTCTGAACTTGGGGAAGATCTTTCCTTTCGACGGCTCGCCCACGTTGTGACCGGCGCGCCCGACCCGCTGCAGCCCGCTCGCCACCGATGTGGGCGACTCCACCTGCACGACGAGGTCGATGGCTCCCATATCGATGCCGAGCTCCAGCGAGCTGGTGGCAACCAACGCGGGCAGTCGGCCGGCCTTCAGTGACTCCTCGATTTCGAGGCGCTGCTCGCGCGCCACCGACCCGTGGTGGGCCCGCACCAGATCCTCCCCCGCCAGTTCGTTGAGCTGGTTGGCGAGCCGCTCGGAGAGCCGTCGGGAGTTGACGAAGATCAACGTCGAGCGGTGGGCGCGGATGAGGTCGAGCAGCACGGGGTGAATCGCAGGCCAGATCGATGCCCGGGACTCCGGATCCAGCGTGGGCTCGTCGGTCGGCATGGGCCGCTTGCCGAGGGAGGCCATGTCCTCGACCGGCACCATGACCTCGAGCTCGAGAACCTTCTTCACGCCCGCGTCGACAATTGTGACCTTGCGCTGGTGATACTCGCCGCTCTTCGGGTCCTTCTCCCGGCCGCCCAAGAACCGCGCTATTTCATCGAGAGGGCGCTGGGTAGCGGAGAGGCCGATTCGCTGGGGCGCCGGTCGGCCGGCCTGCCGGCGCA
>JAHWKP010000153.1 GCA_019347775.1 Actinomycetota bacterium
CGCCGGAGATCATCGTCGAGCTGCGCGGTGAACGGGCCCGGTCCGCAACGAGCACGCGCGGCCCTCGCAGGGTCGGCCGACGCCGGAGGTGCCGAGGCCGCGGGCAGTCCCGCTCCGGTGAGCGCCGCGAGGGCGAGAAGGATCCAGCTAGGCCGGCGGGCTATGCCTAGATTCTGGCGCGGCCCGCTGGCTGGCGCTGGTTAGGTGCAGCCTCCGCCGCCACCGGGGTTGGGACGGTCCGGGATCGAAGGGTCGACGACCTCGATGTGGACATGGGGCCAGGCGGGCTGGCCGGTGACCTCGTCGACCTGGGACTCGAAGGGCAGCTGCGTCGGGAATGGAGCGATGACGGTCTCGCCCGCCACAACCCGATCCCCCTTGCTCACATGCAGCCCGGCGATGTGAAGAACCTTGACCTCCCAGCCGGGACGGGCGTCGGGCTCGATCACGACGTAGTAGTCACGGTTGTCGCAGTACAGGACGTAGCTGCCACCTCGCTTGACCGTGCCCGTGACCGGAGACCTGACCTCGATCTCGGGATGGGCGACGACGTCAGCCGCGGTCGTGCCAGGAGTTCCTCTGTTGCGGCTCTCGAGCAGGACCGGGTCAACGGCGGTCGATAGCGGGAACTGCTCACGGGCGCCGTCGTGGTTGGACTCGTGGAAGCCAATCTTTTCGACTTGGGCCGAGGGGTGATGAAGGACGACGTCTCCGGCCGCGGCGTAGGGAAGCCAGGGCTGCTCGTGGACGGTGCGGGTACGCAGCGGTGCCGGAGGCGGCGGGGGCGTCGTGGCGACGGGTGGGGCGGGAGCGGTCGCTGCAGCGGGCGCAGTAGCAACCGGCCCCCGGGGCGGAGGCGTGCTTACCGTCGTGGTCGACCCGGGCGCCCGCCTAACGGAGCCGCTGGCACCCGAAACGCGGACGTCGCTGATCGCGACCGCGCCGCTGACCAGCAGCAGCGCGCCGATTACGGCCGCCAACACGCGTTCGATCCGCCCGACCCCCCTCACGGCTCAAACGGTACCGGGCCGTCCAGCCGGTCCGATCGCGGGGGAACTTGCCGCTGTGAGCGGCGGAGCCAAGCCCGCGCAGAGCTAGCTGCTCAGCAAGAGGCTCCGAGGAGCGACTGGCGCACGCGCTCCGCGCCGCCGTCTGTGACCACGTCTACCGAGCCGACCACCGCGAGCGGCAGATCCAGACCACAGGCGGCTTGGGCCACCACCGGGGCGAGGCCGTCGCCACCGAGTCCGTCGACCGGCACGAAGATTCCGCCGAAGCGACCGGTCGCGGCCGAAGCCGACAGAACGTGGGCAAAGGCATCGCCGCGGTGCAGGTTGACGGCGAAGGCCGCGATGGGGTCGAAGCCGACCTCTCGGAAGAGGCTGAGATGGGCTCGCAGCGCTTCGGCCGCCGTACCCATCCGGGTGGCGCCGGCCAAGCGCACCGCTGATCCGCCGGCCGCGGACGCGGCGGCCGAAGCCACCGCATCACTGATGGCCGCCGGCCCACCCATGACGAAGATCCTCCCGGGGCGATACTGCTCGAGAGTCGCCTTCGCAGCCGGGTGCAGAGAAGCCTGCGGGGTGAGGACGATCGGGATTCCCCACCAGGACCCGATTTGGCCGGCCGTCACCGCGTCGGGCCAGTTGCCCGACGTCGCCAGGATCACGGTGTCCAGGGAGGGCGTGGGCGTACCTGAACCGAAAGGGTCGCCATAGCGGGCGACGACCTCGTCGGCGATGGCAGCGGCGGTGTCCTCCCGGACGGGGCCGGCCAGACGCATGGGCCGGAATCCGAGGCGTTCCGCCTCGGCGTCGATACTGGAAGGAACCGCGGCCGGTCCTCCGAGGATGTACACCGTCGAACCGGGCGGCAGGGTGCGCTGCAGCTCGATCTCGGTTTCCGGCGGCAGCGTGGGCGCCTGAGTGGTGAAGAGAAGCGGTCCGAGTCCGAACCCGAGCGAGCTTCCACCCAGGCCGTCGGCAAAGACGTCGGCTCGGGCGAGCACCGCCAGCTGGGCCTCGCCGTCCGGGAATGTCGCCAGCGAGACGGCCGCGGCCTGGGCCACAGATTCGGTGTCAGGGGTCTGATCCGAAATGCGGAAGATCGGCGCGTCGGCCCCCAGCCGCTGAGGCGCCGGGTTGTCAGGGTCCTCGGTGTCGGCTGGAGCACCACCGAGGATGGCGTCGATCCAACTGTCGTACTGCGCCACCTCGGTATACACGGCGGGCACCTCGACGCCGCACTGCGGGCCGCCGAAGGATGTGATTCCGAGCTGGAGACGGAAGCCATTCGAGTCGGGCAGTCCGAACAGCGGTCCCCCACTGTCGCCCTGGCACACCCCGGCCCCTGGGTCGGAGTCCGTTCCGCGCTCGCCCGCACAGAGATGGCGGTCGTCGTTGACTTCGCCGTAGTCCTCATCGCACTCCGCGTCGGAGATAACCGGCACGTCGACCTGCAGAAGCTGTGGCGAGGGTTCGGTCTCCTCCGAGCTCGTGAGGCCGTATCCGATGGCGGTGGCTATCGCGCCTGGGGCCCACAACGACTCGTCGGCGCGAGTGGCCAGCGCTTGCACTGGAGCAGCCGACGCTCTCGGCAGGCGTAAGAGGGCGAGATCGTTCACCGCCCGCAAGGGGTCGTAACCCGGGTGGATCACGACCTGGTCGATGTCCGAGTACGTGGCTGAGTCCAGATGGCCGCCGCCGATGTAGACGCCGAACATGTTGGGGTCGGGCGGTGTGTCCGGCGACGAGGGGTCGTGATAGCAGTGCGCCGCGCTCAGGACCCACTGCGCATCGACGATGCGCCCGCCACAGGTGTGCGACCCGAAGGCTGACACCGACACCATTGCCGGCCAGGACCCGTCGGCAGCCGGCGTTCCGTCGACGATGGCCGCCGCCGGCGGCACAGATGGGGCGGCGAGCGCGATGACCAACAGGAGTGTCAAAGCCCTGGTCTTCGTCATTCCGCCCCGCCCCCTGGTCGTGGATGGCCCCATACGGGCCGTACTAAACGATACGTGCCACGGAGATGACCGAGAACTGGGCGCCCTGCGGGTCGACTAGAACGGCGAAACGCCCGACGCCCGGAATGTCGGTCGCCTCCACCCGCACGGTGGCCCCGAGATCCGCCGCGTGGGATGAGGAGCCGTCGCAGTCGCTGACGGCGAAGTACACCATCCAGTGCGCCGGTATGTCGTCGGGCCAGTCCTCGTTCATCTCCAGCATCCCGCCGATGCTGCGACCACCGCGCTTCCACTCGGTATAGGTGGTAGGGCCCGCTTCGCTGGTGTGGGCTTCCCAACCGAAGACCGCCCGGTAGAACTGCTTGGCGGCGTCGATGTCTCGGGTGACCAACTCGTTCCAGCTCAGCGTGCCCGGCTCGTCGACCAACCGCGCTCCGATGTGCTGGCGGGGCTCCCAGGCTGAGAACGCGGCGCCGCCGGGGTCGGCGAACACGGCCAGCGATCCGAAATCACCGTCGCCGACTTCGACCCGCATCGGCTCCACGAAGACCTGGCCGCCGCTTTCCCTCACCTTCTCGGCCGTCTCGGCCACATCGGCCACGGAGATATAGGTGCTCCAGGACGGGGGTTGGCCCTCCGTCATCAGCGGCCCGATGCCGGCCACGGCCTTCCCGTTGAGCAGGGCCATCGAATATCCGCCGGCTTCCTCCGGGCCCTTCTCGATCTGCCATCCGAAAAGCTCTCCGTAAAACCGGATCGAGGCATCAAGGTCCGGAGTTCCTAGGTCTACCCACGACGGCGTTCCGGGCTCGTAGCGCGTCATCTCGGGCATCACACGTCTCCTGTCGTCGAGCCGCCTCCGGGGCGGAGCTCCGGTTCACGTCGGCCGGAGCGGGCGGAGCCTATTGCCCGACACGCAACCAGACCGAGGGCCAGTCCACTGAGCTCGAGAGCGCCGATCAGGGCGAGCGGGCGCTGTGCCGCGGGCAGCGTACCGGCCGTGCTCCATCCCCCGAGCGGCCACCAGAGGCGCTCGGGACCGGCGAGCCAGGCACCGTCGAGGACCAGGTGGAACAGGAACCCGAGCGGCAATCCCAGAAGCCGCCGGCGCAGACGCCGCCGCCCGCGCGTCCCCACCATGACGGCGCCGAGGGCCGCCGCTCCCAGGACAACCGAGTGGCCCGGACCCACTCCGCCCGCAGCCAGATCG
>JAHWKP010000154.1 GCA_019347775.1 Actinomycetota bacterium
ACCATGATGATCGGGGTCCGGGACCGCCGGCGGATCTCCCGGCAGACGTCGACCCCGGAGAGGCTGGGCAGCATCACGTCCAGCAGAACCAGGTCCGGCTTGACGGCATCGAATAGATCCAGTGCGCTGATGCCATCCCGGGCGATGTGCACTAGAAAGCCCTCCCGCTTGAGCCCCACGATCAGGGCATCGACGAAGGATTCCTCGTCCTCCACGATCAGCACTGTCGGGCTGGCGTCGGTCATCCGGCCTCGGCCACGAGGCCCATCGGACCAGGCTCGGCAGGAAGCAGCAACGTGAACACCGATCCCTCACCTTCCACCGAGGAGACCCGGACATCCCCGCCGTGGTTGGTCGCCACGTGGCGGACGATGGCGAGGCCGAGGCCCGTCCCGCCGGTGCCCCGGGCCCTACCCCGGTCGACGCGGTAGAAGCGCTCGAAGATGCGGTCGAGCTCCCAGCTCGGTATGCCGATCCCGCGATCACGGACAACAACCGAAATGGCGTCGGGACCTGCATCGCGTAACTCCAGCTCCACCGGCTGGCCCGCGTCGGAGTACTTGGCTGCGTTCTCGAGCAAGTTGGACACAGCGGAGACCAGTTGCGACTCGTCGCCCGGGACCACAGCCGATTCCACTTGCGTCGAAACATGGACCGGCACCTGCCGCGACTCTGAGACGGGCCGGCTGCGGTCGAGCGCCTGGGCCACCACCGCGGTGAGATCTACGGGCGGCCCGGCGGGATCGGGGCGCAGCGCCTCGATCCGCGAGAGATCCAGCACGTCGGAGACCAGTTCGGTGAGGCGGTCGGCCTCGGCTCTGATCCGCCTGGCCAGGCGCTCGGAGTCGTCGGCGCCGGGGGAGTTGGCCAGGGCGTCGGCGAGCACCGCGATGGCGCCGATCGGGGTCCGTAGTTCGTGACTGACGTTGGCCACGAAATCGCGGCGGATCACTTCGAGCTGGCGCAACTCGGTGATGTCGCGGATCACCGCTACCGCGCCGGATCCACCCGGCGGTCTGCTGGCTTCGATCACGAGTGACTGCTCGGGCGGGCCGATGACCTGCAATTCCTGGCTGTGAGGCTCGCCGTCGGCGAGGACCTCGTCGATGAGGTCGAGGACGGCCTGCCACGCCAACGCCGTCCGCACGCCGCCTTCGGTCAGGCGCCTCGCCGTGTCGTTCAGGTGGGTGATCTGCCCGTCGGGCGCCGCCACGACGACCCCCAACGGGAGGGCGTCGAGCGCCATCGTCAGCCCGCCCGTCCGGTCGGTACGGGCACGGGGCCGGCTCGGCAGCGCGCCCCGACGACGGCCCCGACTCATCACTCATGGCGAAGGTAGCGCGATGGGAGGGCGGGCACCGCCTCGTGGAGATGGGGCTAGCCGCCCCACGGCAACCGGTCGCACAGGTTTCAGCTGGCTGTCACCCGGTGTTCATCTGGCAGCCACTCACTCCACGCCTACGGCCCGTACGGTGGCGGCGTGGCTGCGAACGCTCAGGACGTGTGGCAGGCTGCGCGCGCCGTCGGCACCACCCTCTCCCGTCCTCCGATGACAGAGACCGCAGACCTTGACTCCCGGCCCTCGATAGCTGCCGTGCCCGATCCTGCGAAAGGCCGCGCCCGCGAGGCCGGCGAGAATGCCGACAGCGACATCGAGGAAGCCGTCTTCAGTCTCGACGGTGTGACCGTCCGGTACGGGGATCTGGCCGCCGTGCAGGGGGTGACGCTCGACATCGCACCAAACCAAATCACGGCGCTCATCGGGCCTTCCGGTTGTGGGAAGTCGACGCTCATCCGGTCCTTGAATCGGATGAACGACCTGATTCCCGAAGCGAGGGTCGAAGGGTCGATCACGTATCACGGCATCGATCTGTACGGCAAGGATGTCGACCCGGTGGAGGTGCGGCGTCGCGTCGGGATGGTGTTCCAGAAGCCGAATCCGTTCCCGAAGTCGATCTACGACAATGTCGCTTTCGGTCCTAGAGTCAACGGCAGTCCGAAGGGTGACCTGGCCGAGATCGTCGAG
Source organism: Actinomycetota bacterium (assembly GCA_019347775.1). Lineage (GTDB taxonomy): Bacteria > Actinomycetota > Acidimicrobiia > Acidimicrobiales > JAHWKP01 > JAHWKP01. Next base: position 2,027 of record JAHWKP010000154.1, read on the forward strand.
CGATCGTTGCGTCAGGCGGCGCTGTGGGACGAGGTCAAGGACAAGTTGCGCCAGAGCGCCATGGCCCTGTCCGGCGGTCAGCAGCAGCGGCTGTGCATCGCGCGCGCCTTGGCCGTGTCGCCCGATGTGATTCTGATGGACGAGCCCTGCTCGGCCCTCGATCCGATCTCCACGGCGCGGATCGAGGACCTGATGGACGAGCTCAAGAGCGATTACACGATCGTGATCGTCACCCACAACATGCAGCAGGCCGCCCGGGTCTCGCAGCGCACCGCCTTCTTTACGACGGAGGTCGATGACGCCGGCCGCCGGTGCGGCACGCTGGTGGAGTACGACGACACAGACTCGATCTTCACCAGTCCGGGCGACAAGCGAACTGAGGACTACATCACCGGGCGGTTCGGGTAACCCCGGCGATTGGTCGAGTGTTCATCCGGCCTTCAGCGAGGGCACCGGAACCGTTAACCGGTCGCCTCTACGGTCACACCGACATCCACGCCGAACAGGGGAGACCTACCCGAACATGAACAAACGACGCATCTACATCTCGCTCATGACCGTGCTTGCTGTCCTAACCGGAGGCTGCGCCGGCAACCGGACGGCGGACTCCACCGGCCAAGGCGGCGGAGAAGGGATATTCATCTCCGGCTCCTCCACAGTGGAGCCGATCTCCGCTCAGAACGCGGAGAACTTCTCCGACCTGAACCCTGACGTCGCCATCCGCGTCGAGGGGCCGGGCACAGGAGACGGTTTCGAGATTTTCTGTTCGGGCGATTCGGACATCGCCGATGCCTCTCGCCCCATCAAGGCCGAAGAGGTGGAGAAGTGCGAGGAGGCCGGCGTCGAGTTCATCGAGTTGAAGGTCGCCATCGACGGACTGTCGGTGATTACCAATCCCGGCAATCAGGTGGAGTGCCTCAGCTTTGCGGACCTATACGCGCTCCTCGGCCCGGAGTCCACGGGTTTCGATAACTGGTCAGACGCCGACGCGCTCGCCGGCGAGCTGGCCGGGCTCGACGCTTCAGAGTTCGGAGAACTCAATTCTCCATACCCGAGCCTCGACCTGACCGTGACAGCTCCCGGCGAGGAGTCAGGAACCTTCGACAGCTTCGTGGAGTTGGTGATCGAAGACATCGCCGACGAGCGGGGCCAGGAGCCTGAGCCCAGGCCGGACTACCAGGCATCTCCCAACGACAATGTGATCATCGACGGCATCCGCGGCTCGGCTGGATCGCTCGGATGGGTTGGCTTCGCGTTTGTCCAAGGCAACCCCGATGCAGTGAAGGCGTTGCAAGTCGACGGCGGCGACGGGTGCGTGACACCAACCCCCGAAACCATCGCGAGCGGCGAGTTTCCCATCGCCCGGCCTCTCTACATCTACGTCAATGCCGGGAGCGCCGAGTCGAACTCGCAGCTGAGCGAGTTCGTCGACTACTACCTGTCGGAAGAAGGAATGGCCACGGTGGCCGAGGTGGGATATGTCCCCTTGGAGGATGCGGTCATTGAAGAGACCCGGCAGGTTTGGACTGATCGACGAACCGGCGCGATCGACGGTGGCAACTAAGCCGTCCGAGGAGATCCGGTGGCCGAGGTGAGCGAGCTGGGTACGGCCGGGCTCGCCTTTGCGCCGACCGGAAAGCGCAAGCGCCGCGAGCGCAACGTGTCGGTGATCCTCAGCGTCGCCGCAGGTCTCACGATCCTGGTCAGCGTCGCGATCGTGGGCACTCTTCTGCAACAGGCCATGTCGTTCCTCCGTGCGGTCGACCTCGGCAGCCTCAGCGCTATCGGATGGTTCCCGCGGCGGGGCATGTTCGACATCCGCACACTCGTCGCCGGCACGCTGTTGGTCACCGGAGTGGCGCTGCTGGTGGCCGGTCCGCTCGGACTCGGCGCGGCCATATACCTGTCCGAGTACGCGCGGCCCCGCGCCCGCCGGATCTTGAAGCCTGTCCTCGAGGTCCTCGCCGGGGTGCCGAGCGTCGTCATCGGGTTCTTCGCCATCCCGGTGCTCGGGTTCGTGGTCGGTGGCGCCGCCGGGGTCCTCCTGGCACAGTACGAGCGCACGAGCGACTGGGGCGACGCCTGGCGCCGGACGCGCCGGGTGCTGATGAGCTTCGGGATCGGGGCGCTGATCGAGATCGC
>JAHWKP010000155.1 GCA_019347775.1 Actinomycetota bacterium
ACAAGCATCCGCTTCTGACCCTCGACATGATCAAAGTCCATGACGTAGAAGGGATAACGAACGTCACAGTCCGAGCACGGCTGTTCCTTCGCGCGCCGGACGACAGCGCGGAGGTTGGTCCGCTTGCGATTTTTCTTGTCGAACGCAAGTTGCCGGTTCGCGGCGTACCACTTCCGCTCGGCAGCCCTTTGCCGCGCTGGATCTTTATAAGGCAGCCCCGACTCCATCCGCTTGACTCTTCAGCGGCGCCCACTGACCGGTGGGGCGACGGGAATCCGGACGGACCGGAAGTCAACCCCTTTTTACATGGGATCGGTGACAGTCGCGGTTGGCAAGTACTGGTCGGGCTGGCGAGACTTGAACTCGCGACCTTCCGGCCCCCAGCCGGACGCGCTACCAAACTGCGCCACAGCCCGTGCCGGTGAGCGTACTAGCGGTGCAGGGCGGCCCAGTCGGTTAGTTGCTCGGCGTCCCACGTGTTGACAATCCGCTCAACCGGGATGCCCACCTCGGCCGCTCGGTCGCAGCCATAGGGCTGCCACGCCAGCTGTCCTGGCGCATGAGCGTCGGTATCGATCGAGAAACGGCATCCCATTTCGAAGGCAACCTTCAACAACCTCTTCGGCGGGTCGCGCCGCTCCGGACGGCAGTTGATCTCGATCGCCTTGTCGTGTTCGACTGCAGTGGAGAAGACCTCCTCGGCGTCGAACGGTGACTCGGGCCTGCCCTTTCCCGTCACCTTCCGCCCCGTGCAATGCCCGAGGATGTCGACGAACGGATTACGCAGCGCCTTGACCATCCGGATCGTCATCAACTCGGCCGGCATGCGGCCTCCGAGCTTCGAGTGCACGCTCGCCACCACGACATCCAGTTCGGCCAGCAGCTCGTTCTCCTGATCCAAACTGCCGTCCTCGTTGATGTCGACCTCGATCCCCTTGAGGATCCGGAACGGCGCCATCTCACTGTTCAACGCGTCGATCAAGTCGATCTGCTTGCGGAGGCGCTCGGGCGTCAGACCCCGTGCCACCGTCAATCGGGGCGAGTGATCGGTCATCACCATGTACTCGTGCCCCAACGAGCGCGCCGCCCTGGCCATCTCATCGACTGGGCTTCCGCCGTCCGACCAGTCCGAGTGCGCATGACAGTCACCCTTGAGAGCGGCACGGATACCGGCGCCGGGCCCCTCATCGACCACCGGGGCCTGCTCCTCCAGCTTCCGCAGATAGCCGGGCAGCCGCCCCGCTACGGCCTCGTCGATGACCTTCGCCGTCTTCTCCCCTACACCGGGCAGTTCCCGGAGGCGACCTTCCCGGACCCGCTGCGTAAGGTCCTCGGCGCTCAAGTGCCGGATCGTGTCAGCCGCTCCCCTAAACGCCTTCACCCGATAGCTCGGCTCCAGCGCGAACTCCAGCAGTTCGGCTATGCGCTCCAAGGCGCCCACGGCGTTCCCCACCGCGTCAGCCGGGTCGCCGGCCTCGATCGGGTCCTGATCCGGGGGAAATTCCGACATCCCCTGGCTCCTACCCGCTAAGTCGGGCTATCGGTCCCGATGCTCGAAGCCAGGAAGCCCTGCTCATCGACCAGGCTGGCGGACGTGCCGTTACGCACGTAGGTCACCGCGGTTCCCTTCCGAGCCCACCGCCGCAAGACCGCCGCCCGCCGTCGGGCCGCGAGTTCGTTCGCCATCCGGTAGAGGACAGTGCCGCACACGCTGCCCGCCCCGCCGTAGACATCAGCGCGCACTTCGGTGCCCGATATCTCGACCGACAGGACCCGCAACCCCCTGTGGAGCTCCATCACGCCAGAGCGTGACAGCGGCGCCCCGCCAAGTGGGGGATGGTGGGGGTCTGCGAGCGGCCACAATGTCGGGCGTGCAGGACGTGGGGTCGGCGGCAGCCTTGCTTCTCGCGGGGATCTTCGCCTGGGCAGGAGCTCTGAAGCTCGTCAGTCCCGGACGCACCACCGTGTCGTTCCGCGCCCTCGGACTCCCCGCATCCGCCCTCCTCGCCCGAGCCGTCCCCACGTTCGAGCTGGCCACGGCGGCGTTGCTGGTGATCGCGCCCCGCATCGGAGCGGCTCTCGCGCTCGTGTCGCTAGTCGCTTTCACTCTCGTGGTCGTGCTCGCCCTCCGCCAGGGCAAGCAGGTCGGATGCGGATGCTTCGGTGCATCCAGCACCGACAACGACCTCTCCTACGTCGAGCCGGTCCGAAACCTCCTTCTCGCGCTCGGCGCCGCCACCGCCCTCCTGACCCCACAGCTCGCCCGACCCAGCGTCGCCGCCGTCATCGCCGTCACCAGCGCGGCCGCCGCCTCGGCTCTCGGACTCGGGCTCCTGCGCCTACGCCGCCGGGTAGGAGTCGTGTGGGGCACTCCACTGCCCGGGAGCATCCCGAGCCGATGACCGGCGACATCTGGGTCATCTCCTACATCGCGCTGTGGGTGACGGTTCTCGCACTCGCCCTCGCGGTGCTGGCCCTGTTGCGGCAGATCGGTGTACTCCACGCCCGCCTGCGTCCCATCGGCGTACATCCGGCGGGGGAGGGTCTCGAGGTCGGCGACACCGCTCCCCCGCTACCCGACTACGACTACTCCTCCAAGTCCCTGACTCTCGTCGCCTTCACTTCGCCGACCTGCACCATCTGCGCAGGTCTCGTGCCGGGGCTGCAAGCCATTGCCTCGCAGTACGACGACCTCGACGTGAAAATCGTCGATCACAGCCCTTCGACGAGCGCGACCTTCCTCGCCTTCAATGTCTTCTCCACCCCGTACCTCACCGCGGTTTCGAGCGAGGGGCTGGTCCGCGCCCGCGGCGTCGCCAATTCCGTCGAACAAGCCGAGATCATGGTCGCCGCCGCCCGCCAAGACGTCGGCTCCTTGGGAGCCCTATGAGACTGGTCGTACCCTCATCGGCCCTCGACGGTTTCGTCGAGCGGGCCGGGCGGTGGACCGCCGCCCGCGCCACGCGTCGCAGTTTTCTCGGCCGCATCGGAAAGGCTGCCGTGCTGGTGGCCGGGGGGCCGGCGCTTGCCACACTCATCGCAGACCCGGCCGACGCACGGGTATGCGGGCAAAGCGGCGTCTCTCCCCGCTGCCCCACCTTCGATTGCAACGACACCTGGGGTTGGTGCTGGTACGCCACCGGCTGCTGTGCGGGCGGACGTCTCAAGAAGATCTGTGACTGCTGCCGGTTCCGCCATCCCAACGTCCATGGTTACTGCCCGCCGGGAACCAATGTTCTCTGCATCGTCGAGAGCTGCGGACAGGACCCGCGCGTCATGCGGGTCGGAATCGAGAAGCTCGCCACCGACGACCAAGACGCGGTCGCGGCCCGAATCCGCCAGGCGACCTTCCCGGCCGGCGCGTCGGCCATCGCCATCACCGACGCAGAGGACCCACTGGTCGGCGCGGTCGCCGTACCCGCCGCGGCCATCATCGGCATTCCCCTAATCCAGGTCCCCCGCGGCCGCCTGGGCGAAGCCCACCTGCGGATGCTCACGACCATCGGAGCGGTCCACGCCGTCGTCCTCGGTCCCCAACTTCCCCCGGAGCTCGACCACCAGCTGCAGCTCTATGGCATCCAGGTCGAGCGCATCGGCACAGACCCGAACCTTGCGACCTTCTCGGCCCAGGTCGCGGCTGACATGCAGCGGCGGGTGGGACCCCGCAATGCCGTCGCCGTCACCGACTCGGGCATATCGCTCGCCTCGGCGCCGGTCGCGGCCGCCTTCGCTGCGGGCGCCGGGTTCCCGTTGATCATCGGAGCCGACACGCCGCGGTCAGGAGCAGGGCTCTACCTGGTGGGCCCGGAGCTCGCACCCCGCGCCGCCGATCTTCCCGGGGCGGCTGTCGTCACTGGCGGGTCGGTCGGGGAAATCTCAGTCAACTTCGCGACCATGGCGCGCTCGGAGGGCCGCGCCCGTGGTCGCATCGCCCTCGTGCCGAACGGCTCTCCCGTCTCACTCGCCATGGCGACCCTCGGAGTTCCGCTCCTCGTGCACGAGCCCGGCGCCTTCGCTGGCCCCGTGCGCGACTGGGTCATCGGCAACCGTGAGGGCCTGACCTCGGCCTGGCTCGGTGGTCACTCGGGGTCGATGGGCAGCGCCGCCATCTGGCAGCTCCAGTCGGCGCTCAATGGCTTCGACGTCCAACTGCTCCGAGGCACC
>JAHWKP010000156.1 GCA_019347775.1 Actinomycetota bacterium
CGCTCCGACTGACCGACGGCAACCTCTCCCGCCATCTTGCCGTGCTCGAGGAAGCGGGCCACGTCCGGATCCGGAAGGTCTTCGAGGACAAGAAGCCACGGACGTGGGTGCAGGCCACGGCCAGAGGCAAGGCCGCCCTGGAGGCGGAGGTGGCGGCGCTGCGTGACCTGCTGGGTCGGCTCGGGCCCGGTGAGAAACCGAGGTAGAGGCGCTACTTGCCGGCGCGGCGCTGCCAGCGGGTCGCCTTCAGCATCTTCTTGTGCTTCTTCTTCCGCATGCGCTTGCGGCGCTTCTTGATCAACGACCCCATGGCAGCGGAGGAGGCTAGCCGCGCCCGCCCCGGGCCAGAACCGGTTCGGATCGACAGGGTCGGCCCGGATCGCTCGCGGCGCCTCGGAATGCCCCGATCCGACATCCGGTGCTGGGCGACCGCGCTGCTACCAAGCGCCATGACCAGGCTGGCCAACCCCACACTCAACGCCTTCCGAGCGGAGCTCCTCATCCCTCATCGGTACCCACCGTCGGCACTGGAGAACGTGGAAGCCAGCCTGGTCTGGATCGCCGTGACCTGAGTTCGCCACGGAAGGGTCGGTACGATCGGTGCTCTGTCGGGGATCGTCCAATGGCAGGACACTTGGTTTTGGTCCAAGGAATGAGGGTTCGACTCCTTCTCCCCGAGCCGAGGCGGTAGAAAGGGGGTATGGCGCGTCGCTCTCTTGGAGCCATTGTCCTGGCAGCGGGGGAGGGCACGCGGATGCGCTCCTCCGAGCCCAAGCCGCTGCACCTCCTCTGTGGCCGTCCGATGGTGCTTCATGTCATCGACGCCCTGGCCGAACTCGACATCGACCGGGTGGTCGTGGTCGTGGGTCACGGCGCCGAGAAAGTCACCAAGACCATCCAGGAGCACGCCCCCGAAGGCCTGTTCGTCGACTTCGTCGACCAGCACGTCCAGCGGGGCACGGGTGACGCCGTGGCAGTTGCGCTTACGGCCTTTCCAGACGACGACGAGGATGACGACGGAGACCTGGTGGTCCTCCCCGGCGACACTCCGCTCCTGCGGCCCCCGACGCTGGCGGCCATGGTGCGCTCGCACCGCACCGCCGACGCGGCCGCCACCCTCCTCACCGCCGTCGTAGACGATCCCTACGGTCTCGGCCGGGTCGTGCGCGACAAGGACGACCGCGTCAGCCGGATCATCAACGAGATCGACGCCGCGCCCGAAGAAAAGCTCATCAGCGAGATCGCGACTTCCACCTATTGCTTCCGCCGCAGCGTTCTGGCCCCCTCCTTGCGACGCCTGTCGCCCGAGAACGCGGCCGGCGAGTACTACCTCACCGACGTCATCGGCGTGCTCCATGACGCCGGCTACCCGGTCGTCTCGATGATCGCCCCCGACCCCATGGAGGCCGCGGGCGTCAACGACCGGGCCCAGCTCGCCACCGCCGAAGCCGAACTGCGCGACCGCATCAACGAACGGTGGATGCGCCGAGGAGTCTCCATGCTCGACCCCGAGCGCACCTACATCGACACCAACGTGCGCCTGTCGCCCGACGTCACCCTGCTGCCCGGCACGATCCTGCAGGGTGAGACGACTGTCGCACTCGGTGCCGTCATCGGCCCCGACACGCGGCTGGTCGACTGCATCGTGGGCGAGCACGCCGTCGTCGAAGGATCCGTCGGACGCCACGCCGAAATCGGAGCCCACGCGCGGGTCGGCCCCTTCGCTTCCCTCCAACCTGGTTCCCGCGTCGCCGCCAAGTCGGTGGTTCCGCCCTTTACGGTCGTCGAGGACAACGAATGAGCCCTCGCCCCTCGGCCATCGAGGCCGTCACCAACAAGCGCCTGGTTCTCATGGCCGGGCGGGCCCACCCCGAACTGGCCGCCGACATCGCCAGCCAACTCGGCGTCGAGCTCTCCGATCCGAACATCACCGACTTCGCCAGCGGCGAGATCCGCTGCCGCTTCGACGAGTCAGTTCGCGGCAGCGACGTCTTCATCGTCCAGACCCACGCCGGCCAGGTCAACGACGCCATCATGGAGCAGCTGATCCTGATCGACGCGGCCAAGCGGGCATCGGCCAAGCGCATCACCGCCGTGTGCCCTTACTTCGGATACGGCCGCCAGGACCGCAAGTCAACCGGCCGGGAACCGATCAGCGCCAAGCTCCTCGCCGACCTCTTCGCCGCCGCCGGCGCGGACCGCATCATGTCGGTCGACCTGCACACCGGCCAGATCCAAGGGTTCTTCGACGGGCCCTGGGACCACCTTCTCGCCTGGCCTCTCTTCGTGGGTTACCTCAACGAGAACGCACCGAGCGACGTCGTCATGGTGGCGGCCGACGCCGGCCGGGTGAAGCTGGCCGAGCTGTACTCGGCCCATCTGCCCGACTCCGACCTCGCCATCGTGCACAAGCGGCGCGACAAGGAGGAGGCCCACAAGGTGCAGGCCCGCGAGATCGTCGGTGACGTCTCCGGCCGAACCTGTGTCATCGCGGAGGACATGATCGACACCGGCGGCACGATCGTCGCCACCGCCGACCTTCTGCTGGCTGAAGGCGCATCTGAAGTTTGGGCCCTCGCCACCCACGGCCTGTTTTCCGACCCCGCGACCGACCGGCTCAAGAACTCGAACATCTCCAGGGTGGTCGTCACCGACTCCGTGCCCATCCCCACCGAAAAGCGCCACGACAAGCTCGAGGTCGTCTCCGCCGCCAAGCTCCTGGCCGACGCCGTCAAGGCCGTCTTCGAGGACACCTCCGTGAGCGAGATCTTCGGCGGCGAAAACCAGTACTAGCCCGGGCTAGAATTTCCCGCTTGTGCCTGAGATAACTCTTACTGCTGAAGCGGGTCGCACGACGGGGAGTCGGTCCTCCGGACGTTCGCGCCGGGCGGGCAAAATCCCCGCCGTCGTCTACGGACACGGGATGGACCCCCTTCCCATCTCCGTCGAGGGACGCGACCTGCGCGCCGCTCTGATGACCGACGCTGGCCTGAATGCCCTGCTCGAGCTGCAGTTGGACGGCACCAAGCACCTCACCATGGCCAAGTCCATCCAGCGCGACCCCGTGCGGAACACGGTCATCCACGTCGACTTCCAGATAGTCCGCCGTGACGAGATCGTCACTGCGGAGGTCGCCATCATGGTCACCGGCGAAGCGATCGAGGTCCAGCGCGGCAGCGGAGTCGTCGAGCAGTCCATCTTCAACGTCTCAGTACGCGCCACCCCCGACCGAATCCCGCAGCGAATCGAGGTCGACGTAACCGACCTGGTGATCGGCGACTCCATCCGGGTGCAGGACCTCAAGCTTCCCGAAGGCGTGACCATCGACCTCGACCCCGAGGCCACGATCGTCATCGGCCAGCCCCCGCAGGTGAGCGAGGCCGACCTCATCACCGACGACGAGGCTGCCGCCGCGGCCGAGATGGCCGAAGCCGCCGAGGAGGCAGCGGAGGAGGCCGGCGAAGCTCCCGCCGAGGGCGGCGAAGCCGGCGAAGGCGACAAGCCCGCTGGCGACAAGCCCGCCGGCGAGGACGCGTCGGCCTGAGCCGGACCCCTTGGGGCTATTCGGGCGCAAACGTCAGCCGCCCCCGGTCTGCGACCTGCTGGTCGTAGGACTGGGGAATCCCGGTAGCGAGTACCGCAACACCCGCCACAACGCGGGCGCGGACGTCGTCGGACTGCTCGCCTCACGAGCCGGAGAGCGTCTACGGGTGTCCTCCAAGGATCTCGCCATGACGGCCGACGCCCGCCTCGCCGGGCGTCGCCTGGCCTTGGCCTTCCCGCAGACCTACATGAACGAGTCCGGCAATGCCGTCGGTCGTCTCGTGCGCCGTTACGGACTCGAAGACCTGACTCGCCTCGTCGTCGTCCATGACGAACTCGACCTTCCCTTGGGCCGCCTCCAGATCAAGGCCGGAGGCGGACTCGCCGGCCACAACGGATTGCGGTCCATCCGTGACCACCTCAAATCCACCGACTTCGTCCGCGTCCGAATAGGAATCGGCAAGCCGCCGAGCGCAGCGCAAGGCGCCGGCCATGTTCTTTCCCGTCCCTCGAAGCGGGAGCGGGACGATCTGGCGGTCACCATCGAAGAAGCAGCCGACGCCGTCGAATTCATCGCATCAG
>JAHWKP010000157.1 GCA_019347775.1 Actinomycetota bacterium
AAGCTGCTGGCCGATCTCCCAGTGCGGGACGCGCTGGTGTTCGTCGAAGCTTTCGGGGGCGGGCCCGCCGGTCTGGACGACCGGATTGTCGGCCTCGCTCTTGCCGTCCGCGGCATGGGGAGCCGGCAGATTGGGCAGCACGAGAAGCGCGGCTCGTAGGTCGGCCTGAGCCGTGTCCCCGATGCGGGCTAACTCCTTCTGCTCAGTGCTCAGCGAACGGCTCTCGTTGGAGAGTCCCTCCGCCCTGGCGTGTTCGCCCGAGCGCTTGGCCTCGGCAACGAGTCTCGAAAGTTCCTTCACGCGGGCCCGGGCCGCCTCCTGCCGTTGAGCCGCCTCTCGAAATTCGCGGTCAAGGCGCGCCACCTCGTCCACGTCGGCGGGATCCACGCCCTTGCGGGCCAGCGCTGCCTTCACCTGATCCGGCTCAGCGCGCACCAGCCGGACGTCGATCACCTGTTGGAAGATAACGTGCGCGCCATGCGCTTCCCCCGGACTTTCGTTGTTCTGCTCTTGACGGGCGTACTCGCCGCGGGTACGGGCGCCTGCGTGGTGGAGGAAGGATCCGGCGAGGACCCGACCACCACCACCGGGCTCGTCCCGCAGGACGTGGGTGAAGGAAACCCCACCCCGGGCGACCCGAACACGCCGGATCCCGGGTCCACCGACGAGGGAGGTGGCAGCCCGGATGACCCGCCCGCCGACGGCGGTGAGATCAATTACTGACGCGCGCAACGGGGCTTGACGGACCAATCCAACGTGGCCGGTGAACCGGCGACTTCGACGCCTCGCGCCTCGGGCGCAGCCCCGGCGATCGAAGTTCATGATCTCGTCGTCCGCTACGGCGCCCTGACGGCGGTCGACGGACTCTCTTTCAACGCCGACCACGGTGAGGTGCTCAGTCTTCTAGGGCCCAACGGCGCGGGGAAGACCTCGACCGTCGAGTCCCTGGAGGGTTACCGCAAGGTCGCAGCCGGGTCGGTGCGCGTGCTGGGCGCCGACCCGGCCACCGACATGAGGCGCCTCGCGCCGGACATCGGCGTGATGCTCCAACAGGGTGGCGTCTACCCGTCGATGACTCCTGCCGAGGCGCTGCGCCTGTTCGCCTCCTACTACTCGTCGCCGAACGAACCCACCGCGCTGCTCGAGCGCATGGGCCTCGGCGCCGCCTCCGGCACGCCTTGGAAGCGGTTGTCGGGAGGCGAACAGAGACTGCTGTCTCTGGCTCTAGCCGTCGTGGGCCGACCGAAGGTCGCTTTCCTGGATGAGCCGACCGCGGGCGTGGACCCCGACGCCCGTACCGAGGTGCGCGCCCTCGTGCGCGAGCTCGCTTCCAGCGGGACCTGCGTGCTGCTGGCCTCTCACGATCTCGAGGAGGTCGAGGCCGTCGCTGATCGGGTGCTCATCATCGATCGCGGCCGCAAGGTGGCCGAAGGCGCTCCCGGCCAAATCAGCGACGCGCCCGAGGAGATCCGCTTCACCACGTCACCGGGGATCGACAAGCCCGCCCTCGCTTTGGCATTCGGAGGCACAGTGGCCGAGAGCACGCCGGGGCGCTACCGGCTCACCGGTGAAGTGACGCCGGCGCGCGTGGCCGACCTTGCGACATGGCTGGCAGAGCGCGACGTGCTCGTGCTGGAACTTCGAGCCGGCGGTGAGTCGCTGCGCGAGACGTTTGCCCGGCTCGTCAACCGAAGACAGACATGAAGCCGCTGTGGGCGCAGTTCCAAGCGGAGACCCGCATGTCGATGCGTCGGGGCGAGTCGCTGCTCGTGACGCTCGGGATCCCGCTACTGCTCCTCGTGTTCTTCGGGACTCTGGATCTTCTGCCGACGGGAGGCCGCGAGCCGCTGGACTTCCTTGTGCCGAGCATCCTCGCCCTCGCCGTGATCTCCACCGCGATGGTGAACCTCGCCATCTCCACCGGCTTCGAGCGTCAGTACGGAGTGCTCAAGCGGCTCGGCACGACTCCACTCGGACGCCCGCGGCTCATGGCGGCCAAGACCGCGGTGGTCGCTCTGATCGAGGTCGTTCAGGTGGTGACCTTGACATTCGTGGGCCTGTTGTTGGGCTGGCGGCCGGACGGCAACGTCGCTCTGGCGCTCGTCGCCGTGCTGCTCGGCACGTCGGCCTTCGCCGGCTTGGGCCTGCTCATGGCCGGCACGCTCCGGGCGGAGGCGACTCTCGCCGTCGCCAACGGCAGCTACATCGTGCTCCTGCTCGTAGGCGGAATAGCCGTCCCTATCGAGAGCCTTCCTGCCGGCCTAGGCGCGGTGGCGGCCCTGACGCCGTCGGCCGGGTTGGCAGGAGTGCTCGTAGCGGTGATGGGCGGCGAGGCGGCGCCGATCGGTCACTGGGTGGTGCTGGCTATCTGGGCGATCGCCGGCCCCGTGGCCGCCGTGCGCTGGTTCCGCTGGGAGTGACGCTCCTGCGCCTCTAGCGGTTGAGCGGGGCGAGCTCGTGGTCGGCGTGCCTCGTGCGCGAGTCGTGGCCGAGTGAGCCGCCGAACGCGATGCAGGCCAAGGCCGCCAGGATCAGCGTCGTCATCGGCAGGACGATCACAAGGGCGATCACCATCAGAACGGGTCCGAGCACGGCGTCAGTTTCTCACGCCAGGGGCCGGCGGGGCCGTACCGGGCGGGCTCGCCGCGCCCCGTCGGGTAGGCCATCGGGGTGGTAGGCCCTCGGCCCGCCACGCGGCCACCGCTACGGCCGCCATCACCGCGTCCGAGCCGTTCACGGCCGGACCGTCGCCCGGTCGGATCTCGACGCTGATGGGTGGGGTGTCGACGGCGCGCAACACGCCGAAGCTCCGGATGGTGAGGTCGTGGGGGACACCGTGCTCGTCGACCGCGATGGCCTCGCTGCGGACGAGCCCGAGTGCCATGTGAGCCGCGCCGGTGCAATAGGAGCGCAACACGACATCGTCCAGCGGCTCGCCGCACGAGACGGTGATCGAGATGGCCCCGTCGTCGTCGATGTGGGCTTCGGCCGATGCCCCTGCGGGACTACGGACCACAGCTTCGTCGCGGGTTGCGGCGACGAGGACGGCGGCCTCCAGCCAGCCGGCGCCCCGGATGGCGGCCGAGGTCGGCGGCCCCGCGATGTCGACCTCCTCCACCTCCAAGCCGGGCCCGGACGACCCGATGGCGTCGGCGATGCCGGCGGTGCGGGCGACGCGAACCGCGCCCGAGCCGTCGGCGCGGAGTCCGGCCGCGAGCGGTGGGCGCTTAGGACCCATCCTCACCGTGTCCTCCCGACTGAGCACCACCCGTACGGCGCGGCCGTGCTCATCGGCGAGCCGCCTGGCCACGGTCGGCGCCGGCGAGGCCGTCTTGCCGCCAAAGGCACCGCCGTTGGCCAGTGGCGTGGCCGGTTCGCCGCCCGGGAGGCACCACGAGGCGTCGGTCTCGAGATAAGCGGGTTCGGTCCAGGTCGTCTGCAGGCTCAGTGCCCAGTGGCCCTCGGGAACGTCGATCGGCCAACCCGGCTCCAGCGTTGTCCGCCGCCCCTGGATCTTGCCGGCGGCGGCCCGAGCCTCGAGCAGCGTCTCTCCGACCGCCCAACCGCCCTCGGAGTCGGGAACCGCGACGAGGGCATCGAGGGGAGCGGTGTCGTCGGCGAACCCGCCCTCTCCGAGAGCGACTTCGGGACCGACCTGTTGCGGAACGCCCCCTTCAATCTCGGCCCGCCTCGCCGCCGCCGCCAGATCCCGCCCGGGCCTGGGGCCTTCGCCCGAAGCCACTAGCTCAGCCGCTTCCAAGATGCTGCGCCACCCGGTGCAACGACACAGATGTGCCAACAGAGCGGTTTCCACGGACCGACTTGAAGGTTCTACCCGCGGCGCCTGCACTCGTCCGATGGGGGTTGGGGGTCCCCCATCGGGCAGCGATGAGCGCTTGCGCCAAGAGCCAGCAGCAAGCCTCATCAATATTCCCGGGGTGCAGAAGCCGCACTGACTGGCGCCGGTGTCGCAGAAGGCCTGAGCCCAGCGGTCGCGGACCTCGGCCTCGAGGCCGGCGACGGTCGTGATGGACCGTCCCGCGACCCGGCGGGCGGGCGTCACACACGCCACCCGAGGCGCGCCGTCGACCCAGACGGTGCAGCA
>JAHWKP010000158.1 GCA_019347775.1 Actinomycetota bacterium
CGACGACGATGTCTCTGCTGTTGTCAAGGTGCTGGCGTCCCGACTGTTTGCCGGGAGCGTGGAAGCAGGCTCGGAAGGAGTCGAACCTCCGGTCGTCGGTTTTGGAGACCGCGACACCGCCGTGGCTCGAGCCCAAGGTGGAAAGTGCCCGCATGAGGTTGGGCGTGACGAGGGTGAAGCGCTGGCGAGATCGGCGAGAAGTGCTGCGCCCTACCAGCGCACGACGGGCCTGCCGCGAGTGGCAGAGTCCCGTCGTCCGGGCTTCGCCTCATGACCGAGGTAGGTGCCGGGCAAGCACGCGGACGCGCCGAAGCTCGACAGGGCTTTGCCCTGGAGCGTTCGCTCAGCGGTGAAGATGCGTGCCATAGGAACGTGGAGTATCCGCTCTTCCCTCGAGCGTGTCAACCGCTTTATCGAGGTCGGAGCATCGCCGGGTGCAACAACCCGGAATCCCCGTGCGCATAGAGCTGCGCTGCCGGCCACAACCGTCGCGTGTCGTCGTTTCCGCGGTCCCCTTCGCGAAGCCCCGCGCCGTGCGTGATCGATTCGAGCGTCCCTCGCCCAGATCCGCAGGCGCGAGAACCATGGGCGTTCACGAGGCGTTCGCCGCTCGGTCGCGTCGTCCAACGTGGCGCGAGCCGTTCCTAGGCGAGGCGGGGGCGGCGCGTGCCCGACTTGATGATCGCGGCTGCGGCTCCGCCGACGTGGGCGGCGGGGCTGGCGCTGCGGAACATCCGTGAGGCGACGAAGGCGCCGTCCATGAGCAAGAGCAGTTGGGCGGCGAGCGCAGCAGCGTCGGGGGCCCCAGCTCGGTCGGCGAGATCCCGCAGCCGATCGATCACCGCGGTCTTGTGGGCCAGCGCGACGCGGTTGGCCGGGTGCTCGGGGTCGGGGAAGTCGGCGGCGGCCAGCTGGAACATGCAGCCGAAGCACGCCGGGCTGGTGGCGAAGCCGCCGAGCTCGTCGAACACCCGCACGAGCTGCAGGCGAGGGGCGCCCTCGCCGAGGGCGCCCTCGAACCAGGCCCAGAACTGTGTGTTCGAGCGTTCGAGGTAGGCGACGATGAGGTCGTCCTTCGAGGGAAAGTGCCGGTAGAGGCTCATCTTCGCCACCCCCGCCTCGGCGATGATGGTGTCGACGCCCACGGACACGAACCCATGGCGGTAGAAGAGCCGGCTGGCGGTTTCCAGGATGCGTTCCTTGGCCGATCCCACCGTGGCGCTTGACACTAGACAGACCTTTCTCTACTGTTAGGTGTACAGACCTGTCTACACAGTAGCCGGTCCGGGACAACGTCGTGACGGCTGCCCGAGGGTCGCCCCAGGCACACAGAGAAGAGAGAGGACGAACCCATGGCCTTCTCCGATGTCGACCATGTCGATCGGACCGTCGCCCCTTACCGAGTCGCCGAGGGGACCTATGTGGTTCCCCAGCTCATGGAGGCGCCGCCGGTGGGGCTCTTCTACCTCAACTCGCTCGTCATCCAGGGCTCCGAGCCGGTGATCGTGGACACGGGCACCCTGATCAACCGTGACCAGTGGCAAGAACACGTCTTTTCCATCGTGGACCCAGCCGACGTGCGCTGGATCTTCCTCTCCCACGACGATCCTGACCACTCCGGGAACTTGATGCCGGCGCTGGCCGCGTGTCCGAACGCCGTCCTGGTGACAACCTGGTTCGGCGTCGGTCGCATGATCGACCACTTCGAGATCCCCATGGATCGGGTGCGGTTCGTGCGCGACGGCGACAGGTTCGACGCCGGGGACCGCACCTTGACGGCAGTGCGCCCCCCGCTGTTCGACAATCCCACCACCCGGGGCTTGTTCGACGCCAGGACGGGTGTCTACTGGGCGTCGGACTCCTTCGCCATGAGCGTGCCCCACGCGGCGGAGGACGTCGCCGCCCTGGACAGGGACTACGTGGAAGAAGCACTCCTCCTCGGCGCTCGCCTCATCTCGCCGTGGCACGCCTGGCTCGATCCGGCCAAGTGGAACGTGCACCTCCAGCGCGTCCGGGCCATGCCCATCGACACCGTCGCCAGCTGCCACGCTCCCGCCATCCGGGGCCGGGACATCGAGTGGGCCTTCGACGTCCTGGGGAGCGCCCCCGACCTCGACCCATGGCCGGAGTTCAGTCAGCAAGACCTCGACGGGTGGATGGCGGCCGCCGGGATCGGGTGCCTCATGAACCCGGTCGTGCACTTCGAGCTCTTCGCCAAGGACGCGCCCACCCTCGGCACCTTCTACGCCGAACTCTTCGGATGGAGCCCGCAGCCCTTGCCCGAGATCGACTACGTGCTGGTCGACACTGGCGCCGGCGCCGGCATCAACGGCGGCATCCTCACCGTGTCCGACGGGTGGCGCCAACCGATGTTCTATCTGAGGGTCGATGATCTCCAGGCGGCGCTCGATCGTGTCGAGCAGGCCGGGGGCGCCACGACGCTGCCTCCGATCACCGAGGTGGTGAGCTTCGCTCAGTTCTCCGACCCCGACGGCAACGTGGTGGGATTGGTCAAGCGGGGCGACGAGTCCTCCGTATCCCGAGGCGACGCCCCACCCGTCTCACGCTTTCACATCAGGTCGACCGACCCCGCTGAGCTCGTGGACTTCTACCACACCGTCTTCGGCTGGCGAACGCGACCAAGTGACGTGTGGAGGACACCCCGATCTTCGACGTCGAGACCGGCACCGGAGGGATCGCTGGCAGCATCGGCTTGGCCTTCCCGGGGAACTCACGAGTGGTGTTCTACGCCTCGGTCACGGACCCCGACACCTACCTCGCCCGCGCCCGAGCACAGGGAGGCGCAGGCGTGGGGCCGACGAGGAGCCGATCCAGTGCCGCTGAGGCAACGTACATCGTGGACCCTGAGGGCCAGAGCTTCGGTTTGCTCTGCCCAACCAGCACGGAGACGCCGACGTCGGGGAGCAGACCCTGACCCGGCGTTCGGCTTCATCCCGAGCGAGACGGTTCACTGGTCTCAACCCCCGACGTCGCGCAGAAAGTCGCGGACCTCGGCATTGAAACGGTCGGCGGCTTCGATATCGATCATGTGGCCGGCGTCCGGGATGAGCACGAGCTTCGAACGGCGGATCCCCTCGTGCAACGGCCCCCAGACCTCCTTTGGAGCGCGCACGTCCCTCTCGCCATAGAGCAGCATTGTGGGAACGTCGATGCGGGGGAGCACGTCGCGAAGATCGGCCTCGGCGAAGGCTCGCATCGCGACTCTGGTGCCGGCCGGATGGAGCTCCGACGCGATCAACATGAGCTCCGCCACCATCTCCGTCGACGCGTCCGCGGCGAGCAGCGTCTCGATCCATGCGGGGGCCCACCGGTCGGATGGAAGGTCGCAGTTCCGAAGCATCAACTGGAGTCGCTCCTCGACGACCTCGGCGGGAAGGGAACCTGCCCACCCGGCGTATGCCGAGGTCAGGATCAGCGTGCGGGGAACAGCCGGATGCCTACGAAAGAGCTCGAGGGCCAATCCTCCGCCGAATGACAGCCCCACCACGTGAGGTCGCTCCAGCCCGAGGGCGTCGATGAATGCGGCCAAGCAGTCGGCCCAGTCGGCGAGGCCGAACGTCTCCGGTGGGTCCGACGACCGGCCAGCTCCCGGCGCGTCCCACGCCACCACGGTGAACTCGTCTGAGAGAGCCTCGAGCTGGCGCCGCCACTCTCGGCTGTTGGAGGGCCACCCGTGGAGGAGGACGAGGGGCGGTCCTTCACCTCGGCGCTCAAACGCGACGCGGAGTCCCCCAATGTCGATGTCTCCCATCGCTCCTCCGCAGCAGGTCGCATCAGCTCACCGGCGCACTGCCCAGAGTGCCACGACCGGCCCCACCGTCGTGGTGGACACTCAGTCAGACGGTTCTCGAGTCGAAGCCCGCCGAGGAGGGCCGCACATAAGGACGCCCTCGGAAAGCCCTGCCGTCGCGACCGAACCGGCGATCGCGCGGAGAGCCCGGGACACTCTCGCCCCTCACCATGGCCACTGACGGTCGCAACGGCGGGCGTGCGGGAATGTTCCTAGCTCATCTGGCAGGCGCCTCCCGGCGGGCAGCATCCCAGGGG
>JAHWKP010000159.1 GCA_019347775.1 Actinomycetota bacterium
GGAGGCCGAGATGCCGAGACAGGACAGCCCCTGGATGTCGGTCAGCGAAAGGCTGGAATCGATCTCGCGCATCTCCTCCACATAGGAGGCGGAGATCCCAAGCGCTGAGAGGCCTTGGATGTCGTCGATTGACATTTCGGGATCGATCTCGCGCATCTGACGCACATAGTCGGGAGACACGCCGACCGCGGCGAGCGAAGACAGGGATTCGACGTCGAGGCGGATGTGCGCGCCGCGGGGCGCCCTCGGCCCTCGGGCCGGGCGAGGCGGCCGGGGAGGCCGGGGGATACGGACGCGTGGAGCCCTCGGGGCGCGGGGTGGGCGCGGTGGGCGCGGTGGGCGGGGCGGACGAGGAGCACGGGGCGCCCTCGTTCCGAAGTCACCCTCGATGTGCACCTCGGTCGGGCCAGAGCTGCGGAATGGCCGACGGAGCGGCTGCGGCCCGTCGGAAAGCGGGGTCTGCCACCAGCCGCCGGGCTCCGTCGGTGGAGCAGCCGTCTCAGGGTTCGACTCGGGGTCGGGCTCGAGAGCCTCCAACAGGTCCACCGCCTCCTGGACGTCGAGCTTTCCCTCCGCGACCAGGGACAGGATCTGGCGGCGCTCGGCCTCGCCGGGCGCCTCGTTAGTTTCAGTCATATTGGCGATTATCTACATATTCGTTGGCAAGTCAACCCCCTCGGGCACCAGTTCCGCCAGCTCGGGCGGCAATTCCGCCGCGAAAGCAATTCTCCGACCATCAGCCGGATGATCGAATTCGAGGCTCCAGGCGTGGAGGAACGGCCTGCCCAGCCCTTCACCGAACCCCTGGCGGGCACCGCGGTAGCCGGGGTCTCCCACCACGGCGTGCCCGATGGCAGCGAGATGCACGCGGATCTGATGCATTCGGCCCGTCTCCAGGAAGCACTCCACCAGCGAGCGCTCGGGAGCGGTCCAGCGGCCTTTCACCTCATACCTGGTGCGGGCTTCTCGTCCGGCGGCCGAGACGGCCTGGCGGAGGGGCGTGCGATCCGACCGCCCGATGGGAGCATCGATCACTCCCCTGTCGGCCTCGACAATGCCCCATACGAGAGCGAGATATCTGCGATTCATGGTCCGGGCCCGCAGCTGGGTCGTGAGCGATTCGTAGGCCGACTGGCTACGAGCCACGACCATGAGCCCGGAAGTGCCCTTGTCGAGACGATGCACCAGACCTGGACGGGCGGGGTCGCCGACCTCGGCGATCTCCGGATATCGGGCCAGCAGTCCTTGGACCAGGGTCCCGGTGAGGTTCCCGGCGCCAGGGTGAACCACGACTCCAGCCGGCTTGTCCAGGACGACGACGTCCTCGTCGTCGTGAACGACCCGGAACTGGACCGAGTCATCGGGCTCTAGGACATCTGCAGCAACCGGGTCATCGAGTCCCAGCGCGTCGTCGGCGACCGTGACTTCTTGGCCTTCCGTCACCCGCTGCGCCCGGGATGCGGCCGTCCCGTCGACGAGCACATGGCCTTCGGCGAGCAATACCGCGACCCGGCTGCGGGCCACGCCTGTCAGCAGGGAGACCACACGGTCGACCCGTTCGCCCGCCAACGCGGCCGGCACCGTCTCTCGCATCTCAGGTCTGATCACCTTCGAAGTCGGGCCTCGCCCGCACCGGGCCATCGGCGGACTCGGCCTTGGCTGGCGTCTCGCGCCAGGTGAGCAACAACGCGACGACGCCTATGCAAATGGACGCGTCGGCCAGGTTGAACACCGGCCACCACTGAAGATCGATGAAATCGACCACCGCGCCGTCATGCCCTCGTACAACCCGATCGAAGAGATTCCCCACTGCGCCCCCCGCCACTAGCCCCAACGCCACAGCGGTGCCCCGCGACAAGCGCGCTCGGAAGGCGAGGACGCCGAGAACACAGAGCACCAGTGCGCCCAGGGCGACGAATAACCAAGGGAATCCCGTGCCGAGACTGAAGGCCGCGCCGGTGTTGAAGGCCAACCGCAGTCGCAGCGTCCAGAAGAGATCGATAGGGCCTTCGGCCAGGGATGAAAGCGCCCACGATTTAGACGCCTGGTCCAGAACGATGACGACGACCGCGATGATCGCGGCGATCCCCCGCGCCGAGGACTGCTCGAGCGTCGGGGCGGAAGCGCTCACCGGCGCCGGAGCAATCCTCCGGCCTTGCAGTCGACGCAGAGGTCGGCGTACGGAATCGCCTTGAGGCGCATGCGCGGGATCTTCTGGTAACACTGCGTACACAGACCGTAGGTGCCGGCATCGATTCTTGCGATGGCCTCGTCGATCTTCTCCACGGTCTGGCGGGCCTGCGCCGAGAGCACGAGATCACGCTCACGGTCGACGGTGGCCGCGCCACCCTCGCCCGCCTCCTCGTCGAAGCTGACGTCGCCCGTCTCGAGTTCCTTGGCGAGCATGTCGGCCTCGGCCTCGTACTCCTCTGCCTGAGCCAGATATTCACCTCGCTCTTCAGCGAGCAGTTGACGCAGCTCGTCGAGGAAGGCCTTGTCGAGGCCCGCGCTGGTCAGGCGAGCCGGGGCCTCCTTGACGGGCGCCGCGGACCTTTTGGCCGAACCTTGCGGGGCGGCTCGCTTCTTGGCAGCGGTACCGGTGGCCCTGGATACTGTCGCCTTCGCCGGGCTCTTGGCGGCCGCCTTCTTGGCTGGCGCCTTGGCGGCAACGGCCCCCTTCTTGGCCTTCCCCGGCTGTGCCTTCTTGGACGCAGCCTTGGCGGCCCTCGACTTGCCCGACTTCGCAGTCGCCTTGGCGGGCGCGGCCTTCGCCTTCGCCTTCGCCGCCTTCTTGGTCGACTTCTTCACTGCCATCCTGTCGTCCTCTCTGGCGCACACGGCGCTCGCTGCCCCCGGTTCGAGCCGAGTCGCCTCGGGCTTGTCACGTAGAACGCCCCGTCAAAGGGCCGTGCAAGGTAACACGCTGGGCGGGCGACTATTCCCGGCCGTCCAGGGGGCGCTGACCCGGGCGGCTGTCCGCCGTCGCCAGGGCCTCGGATAACAGGCGGGACGCTTCGTCGGGCTCGATGCCGCTAATGGTCAGGCGCTTCTGACGGCTCGATTGACCGGCAGAGAGCGTGACCTGGGAGGTCTTGACACCCAGAACTTCGGCTATCAACTCGTTACAGGCCTCATTGGCACGACCTCCAGACGGCGGCGCGGCGACGCGAACTTTCAACGCGTCACCGTGTCGTCCCACCACGGCGGTACGGCCGGCACCGGGCTGGACATGAAGGCGAAGCACGATCGAGCCATCGCCGTTCACTTCGAAGAAGTCCTCGTTCACGCTGGTCACCTTACGAGGCGATCCCGATCACGCGTTCTCGGCAAGAGTCAGACGTACGTCCTCTTGCGATCCCGCGTCCAGCGAGACGGCGAGCGTCTCGGCCATGATCCGGCCCCGATAGGCGAGCAGCTCCGCGTCGGAGGCGGGCAGCCGGAGATGGATCCGGTCGGTGAGCTCGAAGCCCGCCTCCTTGCGCATGGTGTTGACGCGGTGGATCGCGTCGTGGACGCGGCCTTCGAGGATGAGTTCGTCGTCGAGCGAGATGTCAAGGGCGACGGTGACTCCGCCTTCTGACGCGACGGCCCATCCCTCCTTGGCGGTCTGCTCGACCAACACTTCGTCGGCGCTCAGTTCGTGGCTGGCGGCACGGAACCCGCCATCGGGGAGGGTCTCGAATTCCCCGGCCTCAAGGGCCCTGCGCAACGCTCCGAGTTCCGCCCCCAGCCGGGGGCCGAGCACCGGCAAGTTGGGACGGACGCGGAGCTCGGTGGCGTTGATCGAGCCGAACGTCAACTCCTTCACCCGCAACTCGTCCGCCACCTCGGCCACGAACTGCGGGGATAGGGTCGCCCCCTCGACCACGAGGCGGCGCAGCGGTTGACGGACGCGGAGCTTCGAAGCAACCCGCGCCTGCCTGCCGAGCGCCACAACTCGGCGGACCATGGACACTTCGTCGAGAAGCTTCGTATCAGGCTCCTCGAGCTCGGGCCACCCC
>JAHWKP010000015.1 GCA_019347775.1 Actinomycetota bacterium
CGGCCGGTCTGAGCCGATGCGTGACGATCTCGTAGCGACAGAAACACCGATCGGACGGCGCGAACTAGTCGTCACTAGTGGACTGCAGCAGAGCGCCTTTCCCGCCGGCATCCCCGTGGGACGCGTGTCGAGCGCCCGATCGGTCGCGGGCGAAGACGAAAAGCGCGTGACGGTGACACCGTTGGTCGACCTCCGCAAACTCGCATTCGTCAAGGTCTTGCAATGGAGTCCGGCATGATGCCGCGCTGGCTTCGGGCCGGACTGGTGGTGCTGGTGGCACTCGTCCTGCACACGGCGGTGTTCCCGCAACTGCGGATAGCCGACGTGCGGCCCGACGTGATGCTGCTTTTGGCGGTGCTCGGGGGGTTGGCCGCCGGACCGCAGGTGGGCGCGGTCTTCGGGTTCGCCTCCGGACTGGCCGTCGACCTGCTGGCCCAGACTCCGGTCGGTCTCACCGCGCTCACGTTCTCGCTGGTGGGCTACGGCGTGGGCACCTTCCAAGGCGTGCTCTTGCGTTCGGCCGTCTGGCTCACCCCCGCAGTGGCCGCGGCCGCCAGCGCCGTCGGTGTTGTGATCTTCGCCCTGCTCGGCGCCATGCTCGGCCAGTCGCACCTCATCACGTCGGGCACCCTGGCCGTGATCGGCCTGGTGGCCCTCTTGAATGCCATCTTTGCCCTCCCCGCATCCCGCGCCGTCGTTTGGGCATTGCGCGAGGACGACCCCCGATGACGGCTGATACCTCCCGCCTCCGTTTGGCCGTCCTCGGTGTGGTGGCGATGTCGCTGTTCGCGGCCCTCACGGCGCGCCTCTGGTACCTGCAGGTGCTCGACACCGCCGAGTTCCGCGTGGCCGCGGAGGCCAATCAGGTCCGGCTTGTGTACGAGCCTGCTCCCCGAGGCCGCATCCTCGATCGAGAAGGGCGGGTCCTGGTCGACAACAAAGTGATCGACGTACTCACTCTGAGCCGCGTCGAGGCCCAGGACCATCCCGACGTCTTGCCCAGGCTCGCCGCTCTGCTCGGAATTCCCGAGTCCGACGTGATCGACCGCATCGCCGATCCGAAGTTCTCGCCCTACCGGCCCGTGCCCCTGGCGATCGACGTTCCCGAGGACAAGATCGTCTACATCCGGGAACACCAGGAGGACTTCCCAGGCGTCGACAACTCTCAAATCACGACGCGGGTGTATCCCCACGGCCCACTGGCGGCGCATGTGCTGGGTTACGTGGGCGAGATCAACGAGGAGGAGCTGGCCGAGCGCAGGAACGACGGATACAGGCTCGGCGACAACATCGGGAAGTCGGGAGTAGAGCGCTCCCTCGAGCCATATCTCCGAGGCCAGGCCGGCGTCACGAAGCTCGAGGTCGACTCGAAGGGCCGACGACTACGCACCCTTGGTCAGGTAGCGCCCGTCCAGGGCGACGATGTCCAACTCACCATCGACCTCGATGTCCAGCGGCTGACCGAGGAGTCGCTCGCGCAGGGCCTTGAGGCCGCCCGGCGTGAGTGGGACGGCGACACGAAGAAGCACTTCCTCGCGACGGCCGGCACCGCGGTCGTCCTGGACCCGAGGGACGGCGCGGTACTGGCGATGGCTTCATTCCCGACGTACGACCCTGCCGCCTTCACCGACGGCATCAGCAAGCCGGCCTTCGCCGCTCTGAACGACCCGGCGAACCACTACCCGTTGAACAACCGGGCGATCCAAGGGCTCTACGCCCCTGGGTCGACCTTTAAGTTCGTGACGGCGCTGGCTGCTCTTCGTGAGGGGATGATCACACCGAACCACACGATCGTCGACGAGGGCAAGATCGCCATCGGCAACCGGGTCTTCCGGAACGCGGGCTCACATCCGTGGGGCAGGGTGGATCTGCCCCGAGCGCTCAGCGTGTCGAGTGACGTGTATTTCTACAAGCTCGGGTTCCAGTTCTGGACCGAGCGCGATGAGTACGGCGACGGTATCCAAGAGGCAGCCCGCGACCTCGGCTTCGGCGCCAAGACTGGAATCAATCTCGGCTCCGAAGCAGTAGGGCGGGTTCCGACCCCCGAAAGTCGAGCCGAGCTACACGCGAAGTACCCGAAGGCCTGGCCCAACGGCGAGTGGTTCGGAGGCGACAACGTCAACCTCTCGATCGGCCAGGGCGAGACGGTGGCCACGCCGCTTCAACTGGCATCGGCCTACGCGGCCGTCGCCAACGGCGGCACGATCTATCAGCCTCGAATGGCCGCCCAGACCATTCGACCTGACGGCAAGCTCTCCGAGGACCTCAAGCCTCGCGTGCTGCGGCAACTCTCGATCGGCCCTGAACTCCAAGGCCCGTTGATGGCCGGCCTCCGTGGTGCGGTCGCCGACGCGCAGGGCACCGCCCACGCCGCCTTCGCAGGCTTCCGCGCCATGCCGGTGGCGGGTAAGACGGGTACGGCGCAGGTCTTCGGCAAGCAGGACACGGCGGTGTTCGTCGGCGTTGCTCCAGTTCCAGATCCCAAGTACGTCATCAGCGTCGTTCTGGAAGAGGGTGGCTTCGGTGGCCAGTCAGCGGCGCCGATCGCCCGACGGGTCCTCGCTGGTCTCGCGGGGGAACCGCCAGAGCCGATTCGCATCGCCGAGGCCATCGACTGATGGCCAGCGTTCTCACTTTCGGCGGAGGTCGCTCGACGCGAGCGGCCGAAGGGGCCGCACCCTGGCGTCACGTCGACTGGGTGCTCATGACCACCGTGATCCTCACCGCGGCATTCGGTGTGCTGATGGTCTACAGCGCAACCCAAAACCGCCTCGCCCTCGACGGGCAGGATCCAACTCAGTTCCTGCAACGCCAGGCGATGTTCGTGGTGATCGGGCTCGTGGCGATGGCCGCCGCCGTGGCAATCGACTACCGGATCCTCCGCGACTTCGGCCCCCTGCTGCTAGCGGCCACTTGTGGCGTGTTGGTGCTTGTGTTGTCCCCGTTGGGCTCGACCAGCCGAGGGGCCCAAGCGTGGTTCCAGGTGGGTCCATTCCAGCTCCAGCCCTCCGAATTCGCCAAGGTGGCGCTCATCGTGGCGTTGGCCGGATTCTGCGCCGAACGTCGGGGCGAGCTCGACGCGTCCAATCTCCTGAAATGCGTGGGCATCGGCGCCATCCCCATCACGCTCATCTATCTGCAGCCCGACCTCGGTAGTTCTCTGGTTCTGGTGGCTATCACCGCAGGGATCGTGCTGGTCGGCGGAGCCCGGCCCCGTCACATGGCAGCTCTTGTGCTGGTGGCCGCGGTGGGCGTCTTCGCGGTGATCCAACTGGGTGTCCTGAAGGAGTATCAGCTCGACCGGCTGGGCGCCTTCCTCGATCCTGAATCCGACACCCAGCGCAGCAGCTACAACCTCAACCAGTCGAAGATCGCCATCGGCGCCGGGGGACTGACGGGGCGAGGCTTGTTCGAGGGGACCCAGACGAACCTGTCCTATGTGCCCGAACAGCACACCGACTTCATCTTCACAGTGGTGGGGGAGGAGCTCGGCCTCGTCGGCGGCGGCGCGCTGTTACTGGCGTTCGGCGTCATGATCTGGCGAACCTGGCGGGCTGCGGCTCTCGCCAAGGATCTGTCCGGGACGCTCATCTGCGTGGGCGTTCTCTCGATGCTCCTGTTCCAGATATTCGAGAACGTCGGGATGACGATGGGCATCATGCCGGTGACGGGAATCCCGCTGCCCTTCATGTCCTCAGGCGGATCCTCGACCATCGCGGCTTTCGTCGCCGTCGGCCTGGTCCTGAATGTCCACATGCGGCGGTTCTCATAATGGGCGCCGGGTAACCGGCGCCGGTCCCGTCCGGTCCTTGCTAGGCGATCGTCCAGGGCTTGTCGCTGGACGCGGCATCGCCGGCGGCGGACGGAGCGGTCGTGTCGTCGTGGTACATGCCCTCGGCGGGAGAAGTGAAGGCGCGCAGATCTGTCATCGTCTGGCCGGCGGAGACGCCCCTGAGGTCACGCAGCGGAGCGAGGACCGTGACTGTGTTGTCGGTGATCGTGTAGCTGCCGCCGGCATCGCGTCCCCCGGCGCTGCACATCGAGGAAGCGAAACCGTTCGAGGAGAACACGCCGTCGGGATAGCCGATGAACCGCACCAACAGATCGCAGTTTCCGACCTTGGCCGTGAAGTTGTAGCCGGTCATGCTGGCCCGGCTCTCGGGGCTCACCGCGCCGGACAGTGTGAACGAGACCTCCAACGCCGGGCCGCTCTTCGTAGCGGCAAGCGCGAGAGTGACGGCCGTGAGATCCATGAATGGGACGGGATGGTCGCCCGCAGGATCTTCGATCTGGGGTTCGCGATCGTCGGCGTTACCCGGATAGACGGCCAGCAGGAGCATTGAAAGGGCGGCCAGGGCTGCGAACGATCTGCGGGCCATACCCCCGATGGTACGCGCCGTAGACTTGGAGCGGAGATGTCTATTTGGCCCAAGGTCGAGCCCCTGCTCGGCCGCGTCCAGAAGCCCGCCCGATACATCGGCGGCGAGGACGGGATGGTCGTGCCCCGGCACTCCCCCTCCAAGGTGGGCTGGCTGCTGGTATATCCCGACGCCTACGAGGTGGGCCTGCCCAATCAGGGGCTTCAGATCCTCTACGAGATCCTGAACGAGCGCCCGGATGCGCTGGCCGAGCGCGCCTACGCCCCCTGGGTCGATCTCGAGGGCGAGCTCCGAGAGCGAGGGCTTCCGCTCGTCAGCCTCGACAGCCATCGCCCCCTGTCGCAATTCGACGTCGTCGGCTTTTCGCTCCAGTACGAGCTCACCTACACCAACCTGCTGACGATGCTCGATCTGGGCGGCATCCCGCTTCGCAGCGCCGTCCGCGGCGACGACGATCCGCTGGTCGTGGCGGGTGGGCCCAACGCCACCCACCCCGAGCCCATCGCCATCTTCGTCGACGTCTTCGTCATCGGCGACGGCGAAGAGGTGGTCAGCGAGATCAACGTCGAAGTGGCGGCGTGGAAGCAGCAGGGCCGCACGTCGGAAAGCCGTGAAGCGGTGCTCCACCGGCTGGCCCGCATCCCGGGCGTCTACGTGCCCTCGATGTACGAGGCGAGCTACGGGCCCGATGGCCGCCTGGCCGCCGTCACGCCCCGCCACGCCGATGTCCCGGCGCAGGTGGAGAAGCGCACCATCGCCGACCTCGCCAGCTGGCCGTACCCGAAGACCCAGCTGGTGCCCCTTACCGAGGTCGTCCACGACCGGCTCAATGTGGAGATCTTCCGCGGCTGCACCCGCGGCTGCCGATTCTGCCAGGCAGGGATGATCACGCGCCCTGTGAGAGAGCGGCCAGCCGCGCAGGTCCGCCAGATGGTCTCAGACGGACTCGAGCGCACCGGGTACGACGAGGTCAGTCTCACCTCGCTTTCGAGCGCGGACTACTCCGGCATCGACGAAGTCGTCAAGGGCATCATCGACGACCCGGCGTGTTCGGGCCAGGTCGGGGTCAGCCTCCCGAGTCTGCGGGTGGACGCCTTCACGGTCGGCATTGCGGCCGAGATCCAGAAGGTTCGTCGAACCGGGCTGACCTTTGCTCCCGAAGGCGGCACCTGGCGCCTGCGCAAGGTGATCTCCAAGTTGATTCGCGAGGACGACCTCTACGGCGCGGTCGATTCCGCTTTCTCGCAGGGCTGGCAGCGGGTGAAGTTGTATTTCATGATCGGGCTGCCCACCGAGACGATGGAAGACGTCGAGGGCATCGCCACGCTCGCCCGCAACTGCGCTGAACTTGGGCGCAAGCACACCAAGAAGGTCTCGGTCACCGCTTCGGTCGGCGGGTTCGTGCCCAAGCCTCAGACCCCGTTCCAGTGGTACGGCCAGGACACCGTCGCCGACCTCAAGTCCAAGGTCAATCGCCTTCGCGACGTCACCAAGCGCGACCGCGGCGTCAACCTGCGCTGGCACGATCCGGAGGCCACGCTGGCCGAGGGCATCGCCAGCCGCGGCGACAGGCGTCTCGGCACTGTCATCGAGGACGTGTGGCGTTCCGGCGGCACCTTCCAGGAATGGGGCGAGCACTTCGACCTGAGTCGCTGGGAGGCCGCCATGGAGCGCGCCGGCCTGTCGATCGACTGGTACGTGCATCGCCACCGCGATAAGGACGAAGTCCTGCCCTGGGACCACATCTCGGCAGGCCTGCACAAGGACTTTCTCTGGGGTGACTGGGAGGATGCCCTGGCGGAGGCCGGAACCGAGGATTGTCGCTGGACCCCTTGTTATGACTGCGGGGCTTGCACCGGGTACGGCATCGAGCACGTGGTTGCGTCCAACGTCCCTCCGGCCGGAGGCAGCCAGGGAACCGGGCAGGACCTGTCTACTGGCGGCAGCGTGCCGGTAACCCTCCTCAGCAGAGCGGGCTCACGATGAGCCGGCCCACCCTCGGGCTGCAAGAGCCGGGCGTTGCGCCGCGCGTCGCCAGGTTCAAGTATTCGAAGCTCGGCAAGATCCGTTTCACTAGCCACCGCGACGTCGGCCGCATGTGGGAGCGGGCCTTGCGCAAGGTCGCCGTGGCCGTCGCTTACACGTCGGGGTTCTCGCCCCGGCCCCGAATCGCCTTCGGATTCGCCCTGCCCACGGGGGCGGAGTCCGTCGCTGAATATGTAGATATCGCCCTGGCCCTCGACAAGGTCCACGAGCTTGCCGGCGTACCGGATCAGCTGACGCCGGCTCTTCCCGAAGGTCTCGAAGTCACGGGTGGGGTCCTCTTGGAGCCCTCCACGCCAGCTCTCCAGGCGGCCGTGGCCTCTAGTACATGGCAGATCACCGTCCCCGAACGAGCGGCGCCCGAAGTTCCGGGGCGCCTGCAGGAATTGTTGGATAGCTCCACCGTTGAGATCGAGGTGGAGCGCAAGGGTGCCCTCGTCGCCACCGACATTCGGCCCGGGATATTGGCCGCGAGCCTCGACGACGGCGGAGCCGTCATCTGTGACCTGGCCGCGCGGGGCACCCGCCCCGCCGACTTTCTTCGTGCCTTGGGCGTCGACCCGCTCGAGGCCCGCTTCGTACGTACTCAGCAATGGATCGATCACGACGGCCGCCGCGCCGAACCGCTGGCCGCCGGTCTCGACTTTTTAGTTCTCAGAGAGGAACTGAACCACGATGTCCGACCCGAACTCCTCCAACCCGTCGCCATCCCGCCGCCGCCGGCGCGGCTCGCGAGGGGGGCGTAGCCGCCGACGCGGCAACCCCGAAAACCGACCCGAAGCAGGTATAGACCAGCCGGGCGGTCCCGGCTATGACGGCGGCCCGAGCGATATAGAGCTGCCCGACCTGCCTCGGGAGGGCGTGGCGCGAGGACCCGCGGCCGAAGCGGCCACCGTGCGTCCGCGGATAGGAGACACCCGACCGGCGGCCGCCTTGGAGCCCGACTCGAGATCCACCCAATCTGATCGGGGCGGGCGGGGAGGCGGCCGTCGCCGGCGAGGCGGAGGCCGCAGTGAGACCCGGCTGGCTGGCGGAGAGCCGCTCGCGCCCATGGCCACGACTGTCACGAGCACCGACGACCCGACCCCGGTTCGCGATCCAAAGGACCGCCCGCTCGGCCGCTACCTCATGTGTGTGGAGGTCAGACCACAAGCGACGCAAATCGCCGTGCTGGAAGGCCGGGCTCTCATCGAGCACTACCTCACGCGGGCCCAGGACGATGCGTCCCAGATTGACGGCAACATCTACTTAGGCAGGGTCCAGAACGTGCTGCCGGGTATGGAGGCCGCCTTCGTCGACATAGGGACCCCGAAGAACGCGGTGCTCTATCGAGGCGACGTGCGCTACGACCCCGACGACGTCGAGGCGAGCGACTCGGGCAGCTCGGCGCCCAAGGAGGCTGAACAGTCGGCGCGCATCGAGCAGCTCTTGCGCCCGGGTCAGTCGCTCATCTGCCAGGTGACCAAAAATCCGATCGGCGCCAAGGGAGCGCGGTTGACCCAGGAGGTCTCGCTCCCGGGCCGCTTCGTCGTGCTCGTGCCCAACAGCTCGACGTACGGAATCTCCAAGCGACTCGACGACAACGAGCGCAAGCGCCTCCGTCGGGTGCTCGACGAGATACGTCCCGAGGGCCACGGCATCATCGTGCGCACCGCAGCCGCAGGCGGCTCGGCGGCCGAGCTGACGGCGGACGTCGAGATGCTCGTCGGCCAGTGGAACCAGATCGAAGCCTCGGCCAAGCGGGCGAAGGCGCCGGCCTTGTTGCACCGCGAGCCCGGCCTGTCGCTGCGCATGATCCGGGAAGAGTTCAACTCGCAATTCCGAGGGGTGTTGATCGACGACGAACAAGCGTGGCGCGAGGTCCGCGACTACGTCGCCCGCATCAGCCCGGAGCTGGCGACGCGAGTCGAGTACTACGACCTCAATGTGGAGCCTCTCCCGCTCTTTGAGCGCTATCACGTCCACGAGCAGCGTCACAAGGCGCTCGATCGCAAGGTGTGGCTATCGAGTGGGGGATCGCTGATCATCGAGCGCACCGAGGCGCTCACAGTGATCGACGTCAACACCGGCAAGAACGTCGGCACGTCAAACCTGGAGGAGACCGTCTACCGGAACAACCTGGAGGCGGCCGAGGAGATCGCCCGCCAGCTGCGGTTGCGCGACATCGGCGGGATCATCGTCATCGACTTCATCGACATGGAGATCGCCGAGAACCGGGAGGGCGTGCTACAGGCCTTCCGCCGGGCCCTGGCGCTCGACAAGACCAGGACCCAGGTGTTCCCCATCTCGGAGCTCGGCATCGTGGAGATGACCCGCAAGCGGGTCTCCGAGGGGCTCGTTGAGAGTTTCTCGACCCTGTGCCCCATCTGTAACGGCCGGGGCTTCGTCCTGGACGAAGAACTGCTCTAGTCACCCGGTCGGCCGGCAGAGGCGTCCCGGGGTAAGCTGAACGACTTATGTATGCGGTCATTTCTTCTGGGGGTACCCAGGCGCGGGTTGAGCCGGGGCAGCGTTTGCGGGTTGACCTGCGGCCCGAGGCTGAGGGGGCCGAGCTGAGCTTCGCTCCGTCGCTGGTAGTCGATGGCGACAACGTCATCGCCACCCCCGACGAGCTGTCGGGCTACGCCGTTTCGGCGAAGGTCGTCGGCCAGGAGAAGGGCCCGAAGATTCGGGGCTTCAACTACAAGAACAAGAGTCGGGTCCGGCGCCGGTGGGGCCACCGCCAGCAGTACACCACCGTCGAGATCACTTCCATCGGTTCAACGGCCGGCAAGTCCGGCGCAGCAGCGGCAAAGAAAGGCGCATAGACATGTCGAAGACCAAGGGCGGCGGCTCCACTCGTAACGGCCGCGATTCCAACGCCAAGCGACTGGGCGTGAAGACCTTCGACGGCACGTTGGTAACGGCCGGATCGATCATCGTGCGCCAGCGGGGAACTCGGTTCCACCCCGGCGAGAACGTCGGCAAGGGCGGCGACGACACCCTGTTCGCCCTCGCGGAGGGCAAGGTAAAGTTCGGCCAGCGCAAGGGCCGCAAGCTGGTCGACGTCCTTCCCGTAGCAGCGGAGTAGCCGTTTTAAGGACGTGGCTCGCCCGTCCGTGACGGGATTCGCTCCATAGAACGCCGCGCCCATGTCCAGCTCGTCGGGATTCGTAGACGAAGCCCAACTCCACGCCAAGGCCGGTGACGGCGGCGCCGGGTCGGTCTCGTTCCGGCGCGAGGCCCATGTCTCCAAGGGCGGCCCCGACGGCGGCGACGGCGGCAAAGGCGGAGATGTCTGGCTTGTAGCCGACCCCAACGTGGCCTCCCTGCTGTCGTTTCGCGATCATCCGCACCGGCGGGCCGGCAACGGCAAGCACGGCGCCGGCAAGAAGAGAAACGGCGCGGCCGGCGACGACATCGTCGTGTCGGTGCCGCCGGGCACGGTCGTGCGCGACAGCTCCGGCGAGCTCGTGGCCGACCTGGTGTCCATCGGCGACCGCGCCCTCGTCGCCGCAGGCGGCGCCGGCGGCCGGGGCAATGCTCGGTTCCTGTCCAATCGACGCCGCGCCCCGGCGTTTGCCGAACAGGCGGAAAAGGGCCAGGAACGCTGGCTCGACCTCGAGTTGAAGCTCATGGCCGACGTGGCGCTCGTCGGCTTTCCCAACGCGGGGAAGAGCACCTTCATCTCGGCCGTATCGGCGGCCAAGCCCAAGGTGGCGGACTATCCGTTCACGACCCTGGAACCGCACCTGGGCGTCGTGCGCCGCGGCGGCACCGAGTTCGTCATCGCCGACATCCCGGGCCTGATCGAAGGGGCAGCAGAAGGCAAGGGCCTGGGTCACCAGTTCCTCCGCCATATCGAGCGGGCACGGGCCCTGCTGGTGATGCTCGATCTGGCGGCGATGGACGCCACGCCACCCGAAGAGCAGCAGACCGTGCTGCTGAACGAGCTCGGCAACTACCGACCGGAATTACTGACCCGGCCCAGGCTGGCCGTGGGCACGAAGGCCGACATCGCGGAGTTGCCGTGGGACGGTGAGCGGATCTCTGCCGCCACCGGGACCGGCATGGACCGGGTCTTGGACAAGCTGGTCCAACTGGTGGACGAGGCCCGTCGTGCTGAAGCAGTGGTGGAGCGCACCAGCGTCGTCGTCCACCGCCCGGCGGCGGAGGGTGTCGACATCACACGCGAGGACGACGGCTCCTGGCGGGTGCTCGGCCGGCCGGCTGAACGGGCCGTCGCCCTGTCGGATCTCACCGATGCAGGCGCCATGGACTACGCCCAGGGCCGGCTGCGGCGGCTCGGAGTCTTCCGAGCCCTGGCCCGAGCCGGGGCCCGCGAGGGTGACACCGTTCGGATCGCCAGCTTCAACTTCGACTACGAACCGGACCGGTGAACGTCGTCGTGAAGGTCGGGACCACCTCGGTCACCGACTCACACGGCGAGATCAGCCTTACGGCTGTCGAGAAGCTCTGCACGGAGGTGGCCGGCCTCAGGGGTTCCCATCACCGGGTAGTGGTGGTCACATCGGGGGCCATCAGCGCCGGGCTCCCGGTCATGGGTCTGAGCGGCTCGCGGCCGTCGGACTTGGCGACCTTGCAGGCCATATCCGCGGTCGGCCAGCACCGGCTGATGCGCGTCTACGACGACGCTCTGTCCCGTCACGGGCTGGTCGCCGGTCAGGTGTTGCTCGCTCCGCTGGATTTCGTGCATCGCAGCCAGTATCTGCACGCCCGCCAGACGCTCATGAGGTTGCTCGATCTCGGCGTAGTGCCCGTCGTCAACGAGAACGACGCCGTGGCCGACGACGAGATCCGTTTCGGCGACAACGACCGTATTGCGGCGCTGGTCGCCCACCTCGTGTCGGCCGATGTGCTAGTGCTGCTCACCGATACGGCCGGCATGTTCACGGCCGATCCCCGCATCGACTCGGAGGCGTCGCTGATCGACGAGATCCTCGAGGTCGACGCTGCCCTGGAGGCGGCCGCGGGCGCATCCGGCGATGTGCGCGGGAGCGGTGGCATGGCGTCGAAGCTGGCCGCAGCCCGGATGGCGGCCTGGTCCGGTGTCACCGCCGTGATCGCGTCGGCGACGCGTCCGGGTGTGCTCGAGTCGGCCGTCTACGGCGAACCCGGAGTGGGCACCGTCATAAGGCCCCGCGACCGGCGTCTGCCGGCCCGGAAGCTCTGGATCGCATTCGCGGTGGGTTCGTCGGGCCGAATCACGGTGGACGGCGGCGCCCGGGAGGCGTTGGTCGGCTCGGGCCGGTCACTCCTGCCGGCGGGGATCGTTTCGGCCGTCGGGGACTTCGCAGCCGACGACGCCGTCGAAGTAGCCGGGCCTGACGGCCACGTGTTTGCCAAGGGCCTGGTACGTCACCCGAGCGCACGGGTGGCGGAGTGGGCCGGGCGTCGCAGCGCCGAGCTTCCCGCCGAGTTCTCGCACGTCGTCATCCACCGCGACGACCTGGTCGTGCTGTCGGGCGCTTAGGCGTCCTTGGGCTTGGAGTCGTCCTTGACGGCGGAGGACTCTTCGGCACCCGCTTCTCCGCCGGCGACCTGCGCCTTGGGTTCGGGCGTCGGTTGCGCGATTCCGAGTTGTGAGCGGATCTGGCTGAGACGGGCCTGGGCCTCGTTGTCCATGGAGGCCTGTTCGACCTCGAGCATCCGGGACTCGACGGTCTCGGACTGCAGCTCCGACGTACCCAGGGCCTTGGCGTAGCGGCGCTCGATCTTGTCGCGCACCTCTTCGAGGGAGGGAACGTCTTGTCCGACGGTCTCCGAAAGCGAGCTCATCGCCCGGTTCATCTGCTCTTGCATCTTCGCCTGGTCGAGCTGGGACAACAATTTCTGGCGCTCGGTCAGCTTCTTCTGCAGCGCCGAGGAGTTCTGCACGACGGCTGCTTTGGCCCGGTCGGCTGCTTCGGTTGACTGCAAGCTGAGTGTCTTGAGCGACTCCACCTCTTTCTCGGTGGAGATCAGCTGGTTGGCGAAGGCTTCAGCGGCGCGGGCGTAGTCGTTGGACTTCTTGGTGTCGCCGGCCTTGGTGGCCTCGTCTGCCATCATCACGGCCTGTCGGGCCGAAGCGTTCACCTTTTCCAGCTGCTCCATCGCCCTGTTGAGGCGCATCTCGGTCTGCTTCTGGTTGGCGATGACGTTGGCCGCCTGTTCCTTGAGCCGTCGATGATGGTCCTGAGCCTCCATGATCGCCTGCTCCAGCTGGACCTTGGGGTCTGCCAGCTCATTGAACTTGCCGGTGAAGAGAGCCGTCATGTAGCGGCCCACACGCCGCAGCAACCTGAACATGCGCCGGAGCCTAATGACTGTGCGCGTTTATCCGGACGGGCTACCAGTACCGGCCCTTTTCTCCGGCCTTGTCAGCCTGACGTGGCGGAGGTAGTGCCGCCAGTTTCCTCGAGCGCTTGTCGCAGCGCCTCCATGTCGGAGACGACTTCGCTGACCTGGTGGGTCAGGCCGCCGAACGCAACCGCGCTGTCGCCTGCGCTCACCGATAACTCGATGCCGCGGGCGACGGCCTCGTCCAGCTGGGCATTGAGCACCGTCAGCCGGTCGCGGGCAGTGCCCCACACCTCTTTCAAGCGCTCGGCCGAGCGCAGCTGGGCTTCGAGCGCGTTGACCGTGGCCTGTATCGGAGCGGTGGAGCTGCCGCGAGCCCGGGACAGGTCTCGCCGGGCCTCGGCGAGCTCGGCTTCCACCCGGTTGGTCTCGAGTTGGCCGAGAGCGCTCCCCAACGCGTCGCCCTGGCAGGCGACCCGCCAGCACTCGCGGACGGCCTGGTCGATCCGGTGGCCCAACTCGGCCAGGCGATCCTTGAGTGGGCCGGGGCGGCTTCGCCGAACGGCCCGCTGGTACCGGCTCTGCGCACTTTGTGCGTCGATCACGAAGCGCTTCCACGGGTCCTTCAAGGAGAACGGGTCGATGCGTTGCTCCCGGTGGCGCACCATTTCGAATCCCATGCGAGCGCCCAGAGCGAGCCCGCCCGCGGCGGCAGCCAGCCCAAGGGGTGCTCCGAGAAGTACGGCGGTGGCGATGGTGCCGCCGGTCAGCAGCATCCCGGAAGGAGACGTGCCTGCCCTCAGTAGAGGTAGGGCCTTCTGCACGCCGCTCAGAAGTTCGAGATGACCGCGGTGAACACGTTGTCGATAGTCGAGGGGTCCGCGGCGTCGTAGGTGGCGGCGTCGGTTGCTTCGGCCAGCCGGCGCAGTGTGCCGGCATCGGCGTCCTTGCCGTAGGCGATGGTGAACACGCGCACTGGGGCCGCCGACGTGCCCTCGCTGCCGGCGCGCAGCACTCGCAGCGCGCTCTCGACATCTTCGTTGCGGGGGTCCTCGTTTCGGCCGTCGGTAAGCAGCACTACGGCATTGATTCGATCTGGATCGAAGGACTGTTTCATGTCCTCGAAAGAGGCGCGGGCGACGGTGTACAACGGAGTGCCGGCGACAGGCGTGAGGTCACGGATCTTGGCGGCGATCTGTTCACGTTGGGCACCCACCGGACCGATCGGCACCAGATCGATGTAGTCCCTCGGCTCGGCTTGGCGGAGGTCGGTCGAGAAGATGCGCAACCCCACCTCGTCCTCGGCCTTGAACTGCTCTAGGGCCTCGATGGCAGCGGCCTTGGCCAAATCGAGCTTCGTCTGACCCGGACCGGCCTCTTCGCCCATCGAACCGGATACATCGATGACGAGCAGCACCCGCGCCCCACGGCGGGTCTGCTCCCATCGTTCGATGATCTCGACGAGGATCGGCGGGTCGGGGACGCGCAACGTGGTCTGCGGCTGCTTCGGGTCGACCCCGTTTGCCAGCTCGATGGGGGCGCCGGTGCTTACCTCAGGATTGCCGGGCCGGAATCCGAACTCGAGCGTGCGCCTCTGGGCTTCCGGCCGGCGCACGAACTCGGCGAATTTCTCGGCCGCCTCCTCCTCGTCGGGTTCCACCCACGGGGCCTCGAGCACGAACAGCGGATTGTCCGAGAAGAGCGTGCCTTCCTTGGGATAGACGGCCACGAGCGGAACCCGCGGCGGCTTGGGCTCCTCGCCGGGATCGGTGATGCCGTCGGGATTGCCCCGGTTGTAGTCGATGACGGATTTCTCTTCGACGGCCACCGCCGACACGTAGGTGAGCGCCGTGCCGCGCCGGTCGTTGCGGAACCAGTTGTTCAGGAAGGTCATGGTGATGTCGCCGTAGTGCACGACGGCTGATTCCACGCCGCGGTTGAACGCCTCCACCTCCGGGCGCGCCAGGTCCTCTCTCGTCAAGTCGCCCTGCTTTCCGGTTGCGGCGTAGTACTGGGCGATGGTGGCGTTCAACGCACTGGTCGAGTAGTTGGGGTTCGTCTTGCCGAGCTTGAACTGGCCCCACTCGGGGTGGCCCTTGGAAGCCCAACCTTGGGGGTCGCGGGCCAAGGCCAGCAGATCGGAGTATCCGATCGGCGTGTCGGGCCATCCGAGCGCCTGCGCCATCGGCCTGGGCATGGCGATGACCAGCGGAGTCAGCATGAACGGCTCCGGGTCGGCCGGCACGAAGGGCTCCATGCCCTGGACGCTCAACCTGTGGTTGACGATCGCTCCCCAGGAGCTTCCTGCCGGTGACCAGATCACCGGCTGAGGTCCGTTGGCCTCGTTCTCGGGCCAGCCCTCGGACAACAGGTCGGCGGCGGCGCCGGAGGACTTCCGCGCCACCCGGACCTGGGCGCATTCCTCGCCGGCCGCGCTCGCCGCCGCGTCAGAGCGGTTGAACTCGCTCGCCAGGGCCGTCAGCAGTTCTAGCTTTTCGGGCGAGGTGGCCACGGTTACGGGTCGGCAGCCGTTATCTCCGCCGGAGCCCCCGGCGCTGGACGAGTCCCGTGCGCATGACGCGGCCACCAGCAGGGCCAATGCCAGGGCGACGATTTTGGGCCGGCCGATCATGGAAGCTCCCGCCACATATCCCGGAGGGTGATGTGGGCGCCCACCGACGGTGAGTTCTGCGTTCCGGTAGCGGGGGACCCGACGTCCCATCCAGTGGACTCGAGTGTCTCCCTGAATCGGCTGGCGAGCAGCGCGTCCATGAGGTCCCTGGCGACTTCTGCGTTACGTCGGGGCACGGCCACCACCTGAGCGCTCACCACCGGGGCAGGGTAGAGGAGCCTGGCCTTGGAGGCCGCATCCCCGAACCGGTCACGCTCGGCCGTCAGGGCCACGACGATGTCGATCTCCGACGGACCGACGGCCAGCATGCGGGCCAGAGCGGCCGACGCGGGGAGCTCGGACCGCGTGCGGGCTCGCTTGAGCGACGACAGGGCGGTGGCGAAATCGGCATTCTCCCGGATGGTCAGGCCGTCAGGGTTTTCGCCGATCAACCCGACCGCGGCACCGCCGAGAGCGAGAAGGGCGGACGCCTCGGCCGGATCGTCGATATGGGGCTTGATCGGACCCCAGGTCTCCTCTCCTCCGATGTTGTCCCAGGTCTGGCCGCCGGAGATCGCCCCGAGCACGCAGCCCCATGCCATCTGGCCTTGGCAGTGAGTCGACAGTGTCTGTGCCCGCGACTCGTGCACGTACATCCCGATACGGGAGTGGGCCAGGGCGCCGCTGGCTGTGCCGAGGACCGGGCGGTCGGTCGTTGCGCCGAGCAACTCCCGAGCGACGCCCCCGTAGGGCTGCAGGGTGAGCCAGACATCGAAGTCCGGCGCAGCCCCGCGGCGGGCTGCGATCGCCTCGGCGGTCACCCCGGCGGGCTCGACCTTCACCCTCAGCCGGGGATGGTCCTCGCTGAGAGCCTCGCAGGCGCGCCTCAATTCGGTGGAGCAGGTGAGCCGTCCGTCGAGGCCGCCGCCTGCCACGAGCAGGCCGCCGCCGGTGCGTCCCCGGATCCAGAGGGCGCCGAGCACGAGGACCACGGCCAGGATCAGAGAGCCGAGACGCTTCACGACCGCACGCTCACGGGTTCGTCGGCGAGGTCTTCGGGTTCGAGATCGGTGAGATGGGCGTCGCTCGGATCTTTCATGTCGACCACCCGTCCGGCGTGGCGGGCCACTGCGGCCTCGAACAGGTTCCTGGCGTGGCGGGCGTTGCCGAAGCCCTTGTCCCGAGGGCAGGCGTCGAGCAGCTCCCGCAGGCGGACTTCGGCCGCGGGCGTGCAGCGATAGGCGGCTTTGTTGCAGAAGATGTGAAAGATCGCCACCAGCTCGTCGGTGGAGTAGTCGGGGAAGCGGATCGTCTTGGGGAAGCGGGATCGGAGTCCCGGATTGGACTCGATGAACGTCTCCATCTCAGCCGTGTAGCCGGCCACTATCAGCACAAGGTCCTTGCGGTGGTCCTCCATCCTCTTGACGAGCGTGTCGATAGCCTCCTGACCGAAGTCGCGATCGTCGCCACGGGCGAGTGCGTAGGCCTCGTCCACCAGCAGGATGCCGCCGAGGGCCTTGTC
>JAHWKP010000160.1 GCA_019347775.1 Actinomycetota bacterium
GCCCCCAGTACCCCAGGCCGGCCAGGGCTATCCGCAAGGGATTTTTCCTGTCAGGCAGCACCCCGGCTGGACAGCACGGCGGCCGGAGTCTTCAGAAGAATCCTCAACTCGAGCACTGGCGACCACGCCTCCTGGTAGCGCAGGTCGAGCTCGACCATGTCGCGGAAGCCGAGCTCGCAGCGCCCGCTCACCTGCCACAGGCCGGTCAGGCCGGGCTTCACTCGAAGTCGTTGCCATGCCCAATCGTCGTACATCCTGACCTCTTCGGCCATCGGGGGCCGCGGACCGACCAGGCTCATGTGGCCGAGCAGGACGTTGATCAGCTGCGGGATCTCGTCGATGGACAGCTTTCGCAGGGTCCGCCCGACTCGGGTGACACGGGGATCTGCGGTGAGTTTGAAGACGCCGTCCTCGGCCTTCGCCTCGCCCCGCATGAGCGCCGCCACATAGGCGAGGTGGTCACTTCCGTCGTTGTCCTTGACCATCGTTCGCAGCTTGAGGATTCGGAACCGCCGCCCGCACTGGCCGACCCTCTCCTGGCGGAAGAGCACGGGGCCGGGGCTGTCGAGCTTGATCGCGACCGCCGCTACCAGCAACACCGGCAGGAGCAGGACCAACCCGACCACTGCTCCGACCAGGTCGAGTACTCGCTTGACGAACCGTTCGGCGGGGCCGAAGGGGACGCCGAGATTGAGGCGGGCGTCGGATTCGCTGGTGACGTCGACGGCGACAGCGGGCTTGGCGCTATAGAACGGGTATCGCTCCCGCAGCTGCTCGGCGGAAACCGCCGTGATCGCCTGCCTGCCCTCACGCTGCAAAGTCGCCGTGCTCATACTTCTCCCGCTTTGGGACGCGCGCCACCAGGGGTTGAAGCGGCGTTTGTTCATCCCGACCCGCTCCAACTGGTCGGATCGGGCTAGTCCGTCTTGTCGGGTAACTCCCCACGACAGCGCATGGATAAACATGGCTTTGCAAATGACCGTCGGTGGAAAGGACGAGAGCGTGCTCGTGGATCCGCCGATCGAGCGGAAACCTTGGTGGCGGCGGCCCCGGACGTGGGTCCTGGTCGTACTTCTGTGGTGCGTTGTCGCCTTCGCCGCTATCGCCGTCGCGGCGGTCGACCTCCTAGCCGGACGCGACGCCGCCAGCGAGGCCCGTGATCTGTCGCTCGAAGAGGTCGTCGACGGGGGGTCGATTGCGCCGCTACGGACGGCGCATCAACGCTTCGACCGGGCCAGCTTCTTACTGGATCTTCCCCCGGTAGTGCCCTTTCGATTCTTCCCAGTGGCCGGCCGCCAGTTGCGATCGGTGACTGCACTGGCAGCTGCGGGTTCCGAAATTTCCGCAGTTGGCATCGAGGGCGTGGAATCGGCCCGGGAGGTGCTGAGCCGGGCTCCGAACTCCGGGCCCGAACGAATCGATCGGGTCCGACGACTGGGCGGACTGGCCTCCCGGCTCGGAGAAAGGCTCAGCTCGGTCGGTCTTGGCCCATCCGAATCGCTCGCCTCGCCCCTAGAGGAGGCGCGAGGCCAGCTAGCCGACGACCTAGACCGCCTGCAGACCGGGCTCCGCCGGGGTGGGGCGGGGGCGACCACCCTGGCGGATCTGTTGCAGGGGCCCAGCAGCTACCTGGTCCTGGCGGCCAACAACGCCGAGATGCGGGCCGGTTCGGGGATGTTCCTGCAGGTCGGCCGCCTAGTCACCGCAGATGGCCGCTTCTCGCTGACCGAGATGACATCCGTGCACGACGTCGTGGTCCCGCCCGGCGCGGTCGCGCTGGGGGGGGACATGAAGGAGCGGTGGGGCTGGCTGAATCCCAATATCGAGTGGGCGAACCTGATGCTGTCGCCCCGCTTCCCGGTATCGGCCGACCTCGCCGCCCGCATGTGGGCCGCCGCGGGCCGCCCGGAGGTCGACGGCGTCCTGGCCCTCGATCCCGTAGCCCTGTCCGCCATCATCACCGCCACCGGGCCCGTGACGGTCGGCGACCGCCAGATCGGCGGCGATGAGGTCGTGCAGGAAATCCTGCACGACCAGTACGTGCGGCGCCCTGAGCTGGCCCAGGCAGACGAGCGCCGCGAGGAGCTGGCGGGTATCGCCACCGCAGCTGTCCGTGCGTTGGACGAGCAGGACTGGAAGCCGGCGACCCTGGCCCGCGGGCTGGCCGAGGCCGTCGCCGGCCGTCACGTCCTGGCGTGGGCGAAGGACGATTCCGCGAATGAGGGCTGGCAGCTGGCCGGCGTCAGCGGGGCGCTGACCACCGACTCGATGATGGTCGCTCTGCTCAACCGGGGGGGCAACAAGCTCGACCCGTTCATGGCCGTGGACGCCGAGCTCACCCTGTCCTCCCAGGAGTCACACACCGATGGGACGCTCCGGATCCGGCTGAAGAACAACACCCCGGCCGGCGAAGTGCCCTATATCGCCGGGCCCCATTTCGGCTTGCCCCTGGCTCCCGGGGAGTATCTCGGGCTGCTTACCGTGACCCTGCCGGGGGCCACCGAGAGCGCCGACTTCGAAGGAATCGACCAGTTTGCGGTGGCCGGACCCGACGGGCCGACCCGGGTGATCGGCTACGAGTTCCGGCTCCTGCCCGGCCAGGAACACGCCGCCGTCCTGCGGTTCCGCCTGCCCCGCCCGCATGGGTCTCTCACCGTCGAGCCGTCGGCCCGGGTGCCCCAGGTCGAATGGCGGTGGGGGTCGGACTCGTGGAAGGACGCCGGAGCCCACGAAATTATCTGGTAGCACCAGGTTTACGGAGAGGGCCTGAGGGGGAGGGATCCTCCGAACGGCCGGTGCGCCGGCAGTACGACGAAGAGAGGCGGACAATGCGCAGGTTTTTGATCGCGGCCTTCATGGCCCTCGGAGCACTCGGCTTGGCTGCTGGCGCGGCATCGGCCCAGTACGTCACTCCCCCCGGACAAACGCCCAGCGTCGGAAGCGCGGGATTCGGCGGCGAATCCGCCGAGGTTCGCGGCGAGTCGGTAGAGCGCCCGAGCGCCGGTTCAGCCGGCATCGCGGGCGCCCCCGCGGCGGGCGCTGCTGAGAGCGGAGAGGCGGGCGACGCCGGCGAGGCCGCCCAGGTGGCCGGCGTCGAGACGAGCCGGGCCGACACACTGCCCCCACTCGAAGATCGGGACCTCCGCGCAGGCACGGCCCGCTCCTCCGAGGGAAGTGGCCTTCGCGCACTCCTGGCGTTCACCGGTGTCGCGCTCGCCATCATGATGGTGGCCGGCCTGGCCCTGTTCGGCGTCGGCAAGATCCTGCACAGTATGCGGGAGCCCCAGGAGTCTTAGAGATTCCTACGCCGCGGGTCACCGCGGCGTAGCGGCGCCTACGGGCGCTTGAACCTCACCTCGGAGTTAGCGGGGTCATCGGGGTCGAGCACGATCTCAACGTCCTCGTCCTCCGGCGGCCCCGGCGCGGGAGCGATCTGGACCTGCTTCTCCTCACGCTTGCCGTAGAACACTTCGTGCAGTCCCATCATCGCCGCGCCGAGCATCTGCCCGGGAACAGACTGTGGACGGGCCTTGGTAGGAACGTACGGCTGCGGAGCGCCGTCGTCGTCGGTCTGCTCTAGCCACTCGATCCACTCGTCGTCAGACCAGTTCTCCGCGTCGTCGGGAGGCAGGGCTTCGGCCACACCCCATCATCCCACCCAGGGCGCTGACTGGGTCGCGGGATCAACCGCGGAGGGTTGCGCCTAGTCGAGTAGCTCGAGGGCGCGCTCGGCAGGGCGGGCGATCACGGCCCGGTTGCCTCTGACGAGGATGGGGCGTTCCAGCAGGATCGGGTGCTTGATGATCGCGTAGAGGAGAGCCTCACGGTCGGCGTCTTCGAGTCCGAGCTCGGAGTAAACGGGTTCCTTGGCCCGCATCATCTCGCGGGGATCGTCGATGCCAAGCAGGCGCATCAGCCCCTCGAGCTCTATGCGGTCAGGCGG
>JAHWKP010000161.1 GCA_019347775.1 Actinomycetota bacterium
CGGGGATCGAGCGTTTCCTGGAGGAGGCTCGCTGAAGGCGACCGTTCCGGAGAGGAGGAGGACATGAAGGCTCTGCCCGTTCCGCTGATGCTGGTGGTGCTCCCGGCGGCTTTCGCGGCCCCCGGCGTCGCCGCCGCCCAAGCGGTCGCCGACGCCCCGCGCCGCCCGGTGGCGACCTACTCGATCGTGGCCCGCGACCCGGCGACCGCCACGGGGAGGTACCAGCGGGGCGAGCTGAGGCGCCGTCGCAGCGGCTCCGCGACGGCGAACAGCACCCCGACCTGCGTCGCCGCGAGCAGCGCGAGCGCCAGGGTGGGTGGCAGCGAGTTGCTCCGGGCTTGACCGGTGACGCCGACCATCGCGACCGGGTACCACCCGAGCATCGTGATCAGCACGAGGACCGTCAGCGCCGCCGCGGCGCCGAGCAGGAGCGGCTCCTGATCGAGCGCGGCGGCGACCTCGGCGCGTCGCGTGACGAGTGCCTTCCCGATGCCCGTCGCGAGGACGGCGGCCGCGCCCAGCGCGCCGACCAGTCCCGACACGATCACCATCGTCCAGCCCGACCCGGTGGTGCGCCCGATCATCACCAGCGCCAGGCCGAGCAGGATCACCACGACCACCGGCCGGAAAGGACGGGCCGGCCTGAGCCGGCTCGCGGTCAGAGGCGCTTGCGGGGAGCGGTCAGCCACGCGGCACGGGGACCTGTGAGAGCAGCCCGTGTACGAGTGCCGTCGCGGCATGGAGGTCGGGGCCTCCCCCCAAGATCAAACGGTGCGCCAGTGCTGCGGGGGCGACCGTGCGGACGTCCTCCGGAACGACGTAACCCCGTCCGCTGATGGCGGCGTGGGCCTGGGCGGCATGCAGCACGCCGGGGCTGGCGCGCGGGCTCGCGCCGAGCACGACGTCGGGATGACGACGGGTCGCGTCGGACACGTCGATCACGTAGTCGGCCAAGGCGGGCTCACAATGCACTCGTCGCACCCCGGCGATCGCCGCTCCGATCTCGTGGGAATCGGTGACCGCCCCTATGTCGTCCAGATGGGCCGCGCCGCCGACGCCCATGAGCAGTTCGCGCTCGGCGTTGCGCCCAGGCAGCCCGAGCTGCACCACGATGGAGAACCGGTCGCGTTGACCCTCGACCAGCGGGAAGGTGCCCGAATGCTCGAACGGGTTCTGCGTCGCCACGAGGAAGAACGGCTCCGGAAGGCCACGTGTCACGCCGTCGACCGTTATCTGACGCTCCTCCATCGCCTCCAGCAGGGCGGATTGCGTCCGCGGCGTGGCCCGGTTCACCTCGTCGACCAGAACGACGTTGGCGAAGAGCGGCCCGGGCCGGAACTCCCAGGAGTCCGAAGCGGCGTCGGCGCCGCGGTGGAAGACCGAGACTCCGGTCAGGTCCGAGGGGAGCAGATCCGGCGTTGCCTGGACCCGGCGGAAGCTCCCGCCGACGGAGCGGGCCAGGGCTTTGGCGAGGAG
Organism: Actinomycetota bacterium; assembly: GCA_019347775.1. GTDB lineage: Bacteria > Actinomycetota > Acidimicrobiia > Acidimicrobiales > JAHWKP01 > JAHWKP01. The sequence continues at coordinate 1,477 of JAHWKP010000161.1, forward strand.
CGTCTTGCCCACGCCCGGAACGTCTTCGACCAGGAGGTGGCCGCCCGAGAGCAGAGCCACGAGGGCGAGCCGTATGACCTCAGGCTTGCCACGGACAACCCGAGAGAGGTTGTCGTAGAGCTTGCGAGCCAGAGCCGTGGCCAGTTCGGTGCCCGCGTCCGTGGCCCTCGGCTCCGTCTGCATCACTCCAGCGTAGGGTCGCCGACGTGGCTATTTGGGTGCGGGCCGGCCTCGTAGGCGCCGCCTTCTCCGGTGCACCCTCCACCGCCATCGCCCTGGTTCGAGGCAACGACGTGCTGGCTTCCACCGAAGCCGTCGGCGCCGCCCTGATTTCCGGCGCTGCGGGCCGGCCAGCTCGGCTCATCACGGGCGGAGCAGCACATGTGTTGATCTCGCTGACGTGGGCCGCAGTCCTGGCCCGGGTGCTGAGAAGGCCGCTATCGAGACCGGGGGCGACCCGCGTCCACGGCGCGGTGGCGGGAGCGCTCTGCGGGCTTGGGATCGCGGCGCTCGATCTCGGGCTCATCGGGCGCCGACTTCCCGCCATCCGGTCTCTGGCGACTGGCCCACAGCTGGCCGACCATGTCACTTTCGGCGCCCTCGTCGGCTGGACCCTGACGGGCGGTTAGATGATCGAGCTCAGCTCCGTATCTCGGTGGCAGCCGGAAGTGGCCGGGCTCTGAGGTCGGCTTTGAGGACTTTGCCGGTGGAGTTGCGGGGAAGCTCTTCGACCAGCTCGACAACGCGAGGGGCCTTGAACCGCGCCAACCGCGAGCGAACCGCTTCTTTCAGTTCCTCGTCTGAGGCGGTCATGCCGGGATGAAGGACCACAAATGCGCGCGGGACCTCTCCCCAGCGTTGGTCGGGCATGGCGACGACGGAGGCTTCGAGCACAGAGGGGTGCGCGCACAAGGCAGCTTCCACCTCGACTGATGCGATGTTCTCGCCCCCCGAGACGATGACGTCCTTTCGTCGATCGATGATCATCACATAGCCCTCGTCGTTCACCGTCGCCAGGTCGCCGGTCCTGAGCCATCCCCCTCGAAGGGCCTCGGCCGTCGCATCCTGGTCGCCCCAATAGCCCGCCATCACGTGGTTCGACCGCACGCAGATCTCACCCGGGGTGATGCCGTCCCACACGACCTCTCGGTCCTCGTCGTCCAACACCCGCAAATCGACTCCGACCATCGGCAGCCCCGTCGTTGCCTTCCGCTGCATCTGGGTATCGGATCCGGCGGCGTCGTGGCTGCGAAGCGTGAGCGCCTTCGTCAGCTGCGGTGAGGCCTCGGTCAGTCCGTACCCACCGACCACTTCACAATCCAACGCTTTCTCAAGGGCCGCGATCAGCCCCTCCGGCGGCGGCGCTCCACCAATGGTCACTTGGCGCAGCGACCCGACGTTCCGCTGCGGCAAGTCGGGATGATCCAGGATCGACTGCGCCATCGCCGGAACGATCGACCTGCGCGTGACGCCCTCGGTCTCGACGCAACGCAGCACGACCCCAGGATCGAATCGCTCGCAGAGGACATGGCGGGCTCCGACCGCGGTGATGTAGTGAGGCGTTCCCCACCCGTTGACGTGGAACAGCGGACTGGTGTGCAGCTGCACGTCGCGGTGGTGGATACCGAGGGTGAGGGCGCTGTCGACGGCATGGGTGGCCAGCGCCCGGTGGGTGAGCATCGCCCCGCGGGGTCGACCGGTCGTGCCGCTCGTGTAGAAGATCTCGCAGACGGAACCCTCGTCCGGCGGTACTGCGTCGTAGAGGTCCGGAGGCTGAGCCTCGAGTAGCGCCTCATATCCGGGACCGATGTCAAGGTGGCGGGGGCCGGTGACCGTCGCCGCCACTCCCGCCAGCGAGGGGTGGACGACGAGGACCGACGGACTGCAGTCGTCCACGAGGCGCTGGACCTCCGCCGCCGACAGCCGGATATTGAGCGGGACCAACACGCATCCAGCCAGCACGACGCCGAAGTACGCCTCCAGAAGTTCGGGGGTGTTCGGGGCGAGGTAGGCCACCCGGTCACCCGGCTGACAGTGAAATCCGCGGCGCAGCGCGTGGGCCAGCCGGTGGGCCCGCTCCGCGAACTGCGAATAGGTGTAGCGCCGCCCGGCGTTGAACCCGTCGGTCTCGACTACCGCCTCAAGCGGGCCGAAGTGGCGGCGGGCCCGCTCCAAAAAGTCCAGCGGGGTCAGCGGGACCTTCACCGACAGGACCTCATCTAAGCGATCGCCCCGGTCCGGCGCAGGTCGGCAATTTCGTCAGCCGAGAACCCCCAGTCGCGTAGCGCCTCATCGGTGTGCTGGCCGGGGTGCGCCGGCGGCGCCGCGATCGAACCCGGTGTTCGCGAGAAGCGCGGCGCGGCCGACGGCTGGACCACTCCAGCTACCTCCGTGAACGTGCCGCGATGGACGTTGTGGGGGTGCTTG
>JAHWKP010000162.1 GCA_019347775.1 Actinomycetota bacterium
GCGCTGCAGCGACTCGGCGAGGTTGGTGTCGGGGAACTTGGCGATGTCCTCGGCCACGATCACGTCGACCTGAGTGACCGAATCGCGCTTGGCCGCGATCGCGGCGTTGAGCGATTCGCGAAAGCCGGAGACGACGATGACGTTCTCGTCGGCGATCTCGCCCGCCGCCTGCTCGGCCTGCTCCACCGTTTCGTCGGCGTCGAGCGTGGCATCCTGCGCCAGAGCCGCTTGCGGAAGCAGAACCGCGCCGCCGGCCAGCAAGGCGGCCTTGGCCAACCTCACGCTCGCCTTGGCGCGGGAGCTGGCCCCGGAGGTGACTGTCAACGGCATCACGCCCGGCGTGGTCGCCTGGCCCGAGGGCGACCTCGCCGCCTATCTGGAGTCACTTCGGCGCGTGCTCGATTTGGGACCGGATGTCCTCTTTCCGGGGCACGGTCCTGAGCTGACCGAGGACGCGGGAGCCGTGATCTCGTACTACCTCGAACATCGGGCATGGCGGGAGTCCCAGGTTCTCGCCGCCCTGGAAGAGGATCCTCAGTTAGCGGCGCGCCCGTCGGACCTGGTGGCGAAGATCTACACCGACGTCGATCAGGTTCTGTGGCCGGCGGCGGAGCTCTCCACCCGCGCCTGTCTGGTCAAGCTGGCCGCCGAAAGCGTGGTCTCAGGCCTTCCATTCGATCCGGCCAGCCCGGACGGCGGTAGAGGAGACGCCCGCCACCCACCCGGGTAGGTCGAGCACGATCGCCTCCTCCGGGATGACGCCAGCCGGGCGGGGGGCGACGACGAGAGCAGGAAGCCGGGCCAGCGCCGCATCCCGTTCCATCTCCGACCCCCCATAGAACGACGGGTCCTGCAACTGGGCCGCTTTGTCGGCGCCGACGATGACGAAGTCGTATCCCCGCGCAATGTCCGCCAACAATCGATCATCAGTAACGGCACAGGTGAGCCAGGATCGCCCCGCAACAGCCACGGTCTCAATGGCCGCCAACCGCTCCTCGACCGATGCCTGCTCCTCTGATCGCTTCGCCAGAGGCTCCCGGCTAATAACCATGCACACCAGATCCAAAGAGAGCTGCGCCTGCGCGCCATCCGCAATAGCCAAATGCGCCACCGTGAGCGGATCGAAGGATCCAGGGAACACAGCCCTCTTCATCTCTTCACCGGCTGGCGCGTGTAGCTCGGCCGCCCGCCAGGGAGGCCGGCGGGTCCCCGGCCGGAAGGGGCCCCCTAGCGAAGCTGGGAAGGAGGCCGGGAGGCCCGCCGGCCGACCGGAGCCGCGTCAGAGCTGCACGTGGCAGCCGCCCTCGATCCCCTTCTTTTCGAAGTAACGCTGGTGGTATTCCTCGGCGGGCCAGAAGGTGCTGGCGGGCTCGATCTGGGTGACGATCGGATTCTTGAACTGCGGCTGCGCCGCTTCCATCGATGCCTTGGCCTCCATGGACTGGACCTCGGAATGGGTGAATATCGCCGAGCGGTACTGGGTTCCGAAGTCGGGTCCCTGACGGTTCAGAGTCGTCGGGTCGTGCACCTTCCAGAAGGCGTCCACCAGCTGGGTATAGGAGATCTCCGAAGGGTCAAAGGTGATCTGCACCGTCTCCGCGTGTCCGGTACGACCCGAGCAGACTTGCTCGTAGGTGGGATTGTCCGTCGTTCCGCCGATGTAGCCGACCACGACATCGAGCACGCCAGGAAGCCTGCGGAAGCTCGACTCGACTCCCCAGAAACACCCGGCGGCGAACGTCGCGATCTCAGTGCCGGGGATACCGGCTTCGTTGTCTGCCATGACACCCAAAGTAGCGGTGCGATGGCGCAGTTAAGCGGCGAGAGCCTTCGCCAGCTCTTGGACGACGTAGCGCTGCTGCTCTTCGGTGATGCCGGGAAACAGTGGCAGCGACAGGATGCTCCCGGCTGCCTTCTCGCTAACCGGGAACTCGCCCCTCCGATGTCCGAGGCTGGCGAGCGCCGGCTGCAGGTGCACCGGAATTGGATAGTGGATGCCGGCTCCCACGCCGCTCCGCTGCAGTTGTGCCAACACCCGGTCGCGATCGGGCACGCTCACCACGTATAGGTGCCACACCGGTTCATTCCCCTCGGCCACAACCGGTCTCTGAACCCTGTCGATCCCCTCAAGAAGCTCGTCATAGAGCGCGGCGGCCGCTTGGCGGGCCTTGTTCCAGTCCGCGAGCCTCCGGAGCTTTGCCTTCAGAACAACAGCTTGAAGGGTGTCGAGCCTGGAGTTGAAGCCCAACACGTCGTGCTCGTATTTCTTCGTGCTCCCGTGATCGCGAATGGCCCTCGCCAGGCTTGACAGTTCGCTGTCGTTCGTCAGGACTGCGCCGGCCTCGCCGTAGGCACCCAGGTTCTTGCCGGGATAGAAGCTCGTCGCCGCCACTTTTCCAACCGATCCCGCCAGCGCCCCGTCCTGCGAGGCACCCTGGGATTGCGCCGCGTCTTCCACGATGGCAAGCCCGGCCGGATCGGTGACCTTGGCCAGCTCTCCGAGCGGTGCCATCTGCCCGTAGAGATGCACGGGCAGCACCGCTCGGGTGCGGGGACCGATCCGGGCCTTCACCGCCTCGACATTGATCAGGTGGGTGAGCGGGTCGACATCTATCAGAGCGGGCACGCAGCCCGCTCTGAGGATCGCGACCACGCTGGCGATGAACGTGTTTGCCGGAACGATGACCTCGTCGCCCGACCCGACCCCGGCGGCTCGCAGCGCGATCTCTATGGCATCGGTGCCCGACCCGACCCCGATGCAGTGCTCGACGCCGCAGAACTGGGCGAAAGCCTTCTCGAATTCCTCGACTTCGGTCCCGAGAATGAACGCGGTTCGTTCCAGCACGGAAGCCCAACCGGCTTGGACCTCCTCGGCTACCTCCGCATGTTGCAGGCTGAGATCGACCAGGGGCACCTTCACAATTTGTCTCTCATGGGGGAAATCTCCTGGGCCACACATGGTCGTCAGGTTCGGGGATCGGTCGGGCTGGGCAGTGTAAGACCAGCTCGGCCACGCCCGGGCCTGTCAACGGCCATCGTTATCCTTACGACGCGATCCAAGGCCACGGGAAGGAGCCGGATGGCAATTCTGCCGGAGGAAGTCGAAACCAAAGAGTTCATCGTCGCCCTTCGGGGCTACGACAAGGACGAGGTCCACGACTACCTCAAAGCAGTAGCCGACGAGCTACGAGCTCTCCGCGCTGGTCGTAGTTCTGACGAAGCCGAGGACCCCATCAAGGAGATGGGCGATCACGTAATGGAGGTCATTCGCTCCGCCCAGGACGTTGCCCGCCGGCTTCAGGAAAGCGCCAAGTCCGAGTCCGACGATCTCGTCCGACGCGCCACGGAAGAGGCCGCCGCTCTTCGCCAAGAAGCCACCAATATCCGAAAGACCGCGGAGCGCGAGGCGGCCGACGCCCGGGAAGCGGCGGACCGGGACGCAGCCCGAGTGCGGGAGGAGGCGAACCAATACGCGGCCGAGCTGCGCGAGACGGGGAACCGTGAGGCGGGCCAGGTCCGGGAAGCGGCCGAGCGCGATGCGGCTGAGTTCTGGGAAGCGGCGAATCACTACTCAACCGAGGTACGCGAGAAGGCGAACCGGGAGGCAGCGGAGATCTGCGAGGCCGCCAAGCGCGAAGCACAGGAGCTCCGCGAAACGGCCAAGCGCGAAACGCACGAACTCCTCGAAACGGCCAAGCGCGAAGCGAAGGAGCTCCGCGAGGCCGCCAAGCGCGAAACGGATGAGCTCCTCGAAGCTGCGAGGCACGAGGCCGACACGCTGAAGGAGAAGGCCGCGAAGGTTTGGGGAAACATCGACCTGCCGCCGGACGGCTCGGACGGAAACGGCAACGTCGCTGGCGTCCGAGACGCCCGGACCCGGG
>JAHWKP010000163.1 GCA_019347775.1 Actinomycetota bacterium
TCACCACCGCCGGCCTCGGGCCGCTGATCCGTTTCGACCGCGGCGACGACAAGGAGCTCGCCTACGGCTTCTCGCGCGCCCACAACCGCTACATGGTCGACTTCTGCTCCGTCGACCGCCGGCTCCTCCCGGTCTGCCACGTGCCCATCGGCGATCTCGAGCGCGTCGGCGACTTCACCGCCGAGACGATCGAGTTGGGGGCGGCCGCGCTGATGGTCTCGTCGATGTGCCCGAAGACCCACTCCCCCAGCCACGTCGCCCTCGACCGCGTATGGGCCCAGGCCGAGGAGGCCGGCATTCCGGTCGTCACCTGGGACAGCGACAGCCCCGAGTCCAAGCGCCAGGCATTCTACGGCATCGACGACGAGGCGAACTTCTGGGTCCGCAACTACCACCGGCTCCTGGTGTGGGACATCATGCGCGGCCCGTTCGTCACCCGTTTCGCCGAGCGCATTCTGAACCCAGTCATGGGCAAGAGCCTGGTCCTCTATGCCGACAAGCCGAGATGACAACCACCGACCCGGTGTTGACCGGAGACGATCTCGACGAGACCGCTGACTCGATCGCCAAAGTCCAGCTCTCCGACGGCATGATCCCTTGGTTCAGCGGTGGCCATGCCGACCCGTGGAACCACGTCGAAGCAGTTATGGCGCTCGGCTTGAGAGGCCGGATCAGCGAGGCCGAAGCCGGCTATCGGTGGCTCGAACGCAGCCAGCATGCGGACGGCTCCTGGTGCACCTATTACGTCGATGGAGGTGTCGAAGAACCCCGGCGTGACCCCAACGTGTGTGCCTACATCGCGGCCGGTGTCTGGCTGCATCACCTCGTAACCGCAGACCGTGGTTTCCTGGAGTGGGCCTGGCCCACCGTGCGCCGCGCCATCGACTTCGTTCTCACCCTGCAGCGACCCGGCGGAGAAATCACCTGGTCGCTGGATCCGGACGGCACGCCGGGCCGATTTGCACTCCTCACGGGATCGTCGTCGATGTACCACTCGCTGCGCTGTGCGCTCGCGTGCGCAGCCGAGTTGGGCCACGACGTGCCCGAGTGGGAGTTGGCGGCGGGAAGACTTGGGTTCGCAGTCGCGCACCGCCCTGACGCCTTCAAGCCCAAGGACCGCTGGGCAATGGACTGGTACTACCCGGTGTTGTGCGGGGCCCTCGGCGGCGAGGCGGCCAAGGAGCGGATGGCATCGCGGTTCGACCGCTTCGTGATGGCCGACCGTGGAGTCCGTTGCGTGTCGGACCGACCGTGGGTCACTGCCGCCGAGACCGCCGAATGCGTGCTTTCTCTGGACGCCGCCGGCATGCGTGGAGACGCCCGCCGACTCTTCCGGTGGGTCCAAGCTCAGCGTCACACGGATGGCTCGTACTGGACCGGGTGCGTGTATCCGGAGGGCGTGCATTTTCCGGGCGGCGAACGCTCGACCTATTCGGCGGGAGCGGTGGTCCTTGCCGCCCACGCGCTCGACGCCGGAGGCCCCGCCGGTGGACTTTTCCGCGGCGAAACCCTTCCCACGGTCGCCCACCTCGAACCGGCACCGCTGGCGGCGCCTAGCTGACGCATCATGTTGCAGTGAACGGCGGTGGGCGGTCGCGTGCGGTGCGCGCCCGCGTCGTGGCGTTCGCCCTGGCCGGCACTTTGATCGCCGTGGCACTGTTGCCGAGGGTCGAATCCGAGGTCGGCCCGTTCGTGGTGACTGCGGCGGCTCGACCGTCGCTCAGCGGTCACACAACGGTGCGACTGATTCCGCTCGGGTCGATTCGACTCGACACCCATGCAGGGCCTGTCGCCATCGACATGCGCTTGGAAGAGTTACGAGCTGACGAGGCCGAGGCGATCGCCCGTAACCCACAGATACTCGCCGGGCTCGAGAGGGAGATCGAAGGCGACGCCAAGGCCATCCTCTTCGGCCTCCTCTGGCGCTCCGCCCTGGCCGGATTGGCGGGCGGAGTGGCCGGAGCGATCCTGGCCCGCCGGAGTCACTGGCGCGACGCGATCATCGGCGCGGTCGCATCTCTGGCCCTGCTCGGCGCTACAGCCACAAGCGTGGTCGGCACATTCGATCCCCAGGCGGTCGCGGAGCCGAGATACTCAGGGCTGCTCGCCAACGCACCCACGGCGGTGGGTGACGTCAACGCGATCATCGGCCGGTTCGGCGAGTATCGGGCCCAGCTCACCGACCTCGTGGGCAACGTGGCCACCTTGTACCGCGCCGGCCGCGAGCTGCCCGACTTCTCGCCTGCCGATAACGCGGTTCGGGTGCTGCACGTGAGTGACGTGCACAACAACCCCCAGGCATTCGACCTCATCGAGAGGCTCGTAGAAGACTTCGCGGTTGACGTGGTCGTCGACACCGGCGACATCAGCGATTGGGGCACGGAGGCGGAGGCGCAACTCGTCGACCCGATCGGCCGGATGCCCGTCCCGTATGTATTCGTCAGAGGAAACCACGACTCGGCTGATACCGCGGCGGCGGTCGCCGCTCAGCCGAACGCCGTGGTGCTCGAGGCCGAGCCGGTCACGGTCGCGGGCCTTACGTTCTGGGGGGTGGGCGACCCGCGGTTCACTCCGGACAAGAGCAGCGAGACTGGCGTCGACGTCGAGCGGGAGGCGATCGAAGCCTTCGCTCCAGTGATGCGCCGCCAATTGCGCCGCGACAATCCCTCGACGGTCGACGTCGTCCTCGTGCATGACCCGCGGGCCGCGGCGAGAGTGGGCGACTTGGTTCCGCTCGTCCTGGCTGGCCATACCCATGAGCCCCGACAAGGTGTAATCGGCGAGGCCACGCTGCTGGTCGAGGGCTCCACCGGCGGCGCCGGGCTACGCGCCCTGCGGGGAGAGTTCCCGGAGCCGTTGACCTGTTCGGTCCTGTATTTCGATCCGGCATCCGACCAACTCGTCGCCTACGACCGCATCAGCTTGGAAGGACTTGGCGGCAGTGGAGCGAGCATCGCCCGCCATATCGTCGACACGCCGCCAAAGCCGCGCCCAGGGAGCGTCCGACGGTGGGGCGAGCCCTTCGTTCCGATCTAGGCGCCCTCTAGGGGTATCCGCTCTGGTCGATATCCCACCGCGGCCTGGGTATGAACGAGGCATGCCAATTCACGATGAGCGGATTCAGGTCACCCCAATGGAGCCCGGGCACTTCGGCGTGCAGCTCGAAGAAGGCGACGTCAGAACCAGCTGTCGCGTCCGAGTCACCGATGGCTTTGTCGACGACCTGCTGTTGAATGACGTCGACCGAGAGCGGATCGTCAAGGAGTCCGTGGGATTCCTGCTCGAGAGAGTTCCGGCCACCGACATTCCCCAAGAGCTCTCGCTCGACGAGATCCACCGCGACTTCCCCGAGTACTACGAGGAGCTGCGCGCCCGCCTCGAGGTCGCCTGAGCGCTCAGTCCGAAGGAGGGCGCTCCAAGAGTTCGTCGATGTAGGGGAGAAGGAGCGACGGGTCCGCGTCCTTGCTGAAGTAGCCACCCGCGCCCGCAGCCATCGCCCGGTCCGCGAAGTCTCCGGCTTCCAGCGATGACAGGACGACGACCTGACTTCCGGGGTCGACGGCGAGGATCAGCGGGAGAGCTTCCAGGCCGCCGACCCCCGGCATCGCTAGGTCGAGGATGACCACGTCGGGCCGGAAGTGACGAGCCAGCGCTACGGCCTCGCGGCCATCGGCCCGGGCATCGGCATCGGCCTCATCTTCGCCGCGTACCTCAGCGGCGTCGCCCGTCAGCCCGAGGCGCGAGGCGTGCTGCAGAGCATCGCCATCCTCGGCTTCGCCCTCGCCGAGGCGCTCGCGA
>JAHWKP010000164.1 GCA_019347775.1 Actinomycetota bacterium
CTCGCTCCCAGAAGGGCGGTCGTGGTCAGCCAGATCCGTAGGCGCTTACCGTCGCCCCGCTGGATGGCCGACAGCGCGAGCACCATGGTCACGCTGGACATGAGCAGCACGAACGAACTGACCGACGTGAAGGGGATGTCGAACACGTCCTCGGGCAGCGGCCCCGACAGCGACCTGCCCTTGTAGAGCAGATAAGTGGAGATCAGGGCGCCGAACAACAGGCACTCGGAACCGAGGAAGGCCCACATGGCGACCTTCTCGTTGCTGATGCCCGTGCTCGTCGCATGGGCGGCGTGACCGTGCCCTACCTTCTCGTGCGGCGGAGCCGGAGGAGCCGGTGCCGCTGCTTCGAGCGTGGTCACTTGTCCTCCTCCTCACGAGCCTGAGCCGACGCCGATTCGGGAGCCGCCTCTTCCAACGGCGCAACGCCCGCCGGCACCATCTGTTGCGGCCCACCGTCCTCAGACACGCCGTCGCCGCCCTCTCCTTCGTCAGGACCAGGAAGCTCCGCGCCCTCGTCGTCGTGCCCACCCGGCTCCGTGGACGGCTCGATGCCCCAGGCGTAGATGCCGCTGATCGTGATGACCGCACCGATGACGGCGACCGCCCACGCCCGGTAGGTCATGCCGTAGGCGATCACCGGAAGACCAAACGCCGCGACCAGCGGGAAGTACGAGGGCGACGGCAGGTGCACGGCGCGGGCCACCTCCGGTGGGTCCGGCTGCGGCTGACCGGGCGCATCTTCGAGGCGGACCGGCCGGCCCTCCTCGTCCTCGCCGTACTTACGGTGCCACCAGTCGTCGACCGAGTGCACGACCGGCACCTCTCCGAAGTTGTACTCCGGCGGCGGCGACGTCGTGGCCCACTCGAGCGTCCGGCCGTCCCAAGGATCGCCCACCGCTCTCTCTCCGACCCTCTTGCTGCGCACCACATTGATGATGAACAGCAGCACCGAGAAGGCGATCACGAAAGAGCCGATCGTGGCGACCAGGTTCCAGAAGTCGAACCCGTAGTTGGCGGGGTAAGTGTCGATACGCCGAGGCATGCCTTGGAGGCCGAGAATGTGCATCGGGCCAAAGGTCACGTTGAACCCCAGGAACCACAGCCAGAACTGCCATTTTCCGAGCTTCTCGGAAAGGTGATATCCGAATACCTTCGGCCACCAGTAGTAAAAGCCTCCGATCAAGCCGAACAGCGCTCCACCGAAGAGCACGTAATGGAAGTGAGCCACGACGTAATAGGTGTCGGTCTGCTGTCGGTCGTGGGGTGACACCGCATGGGTTACGCCCGACAGGCCACCGATCGTGAACATGGCGATGAACCCCATGGCGTAGAGCATGGGCGTCGACATCTTCAGCGACCCGCCCCAGATGGTGCCTATCCAGTTGAAGATCTTCACGCCGGTGGGAACGGCGATGAACATGGTTGACACCGAAAAGGCCGAGATAGCCACCGGACCGAGTCCCACCGCGAACATGTGGTGGACCCAGACGCCCCAGCCCATGAAACCGATGGCGATCCCGGAGAACACCATCACCGGATAGCCGAAGAGCGGCTTGCGGCTGAATACCGGCAGGATCTCGGAGACAACTCCCATGGCCGGCAAGATCAGGATGTACACCTCCGGATGGCCGAAGATCCAGAAGAGGTGTTGCCAGAGGATCGGGTCACCACCCATGGCGGGATTGAAGAAATTCGTCAGGAAGAGGCGGTCGAACATCAGCAGGAAGAGCGCCACCGTGATGACCGGCATGGCGAACAGCACGAGGAACTGGGCGATGAGGCTCATCCAAACGAAGACGGGCATGCGGAGCAGCGACATCCCCGGGGCCCGCATGTTCAGCGCCGTCACGACCAGGTTCACCGCACCGGTCGTCGAGGCGATACCAAGGATCTGCAACCCGAAGACCCAGAAGTCGATGTTGTGGCCGGGGGAGAACGTGATCGACGTGTTGGGCGCGTAACCGAACCAACCGCCGTTGGGCGCACCACCAAGGAAGAAGCTGCTGTAGAGGAAGAGCCCACCCAAAAGGAAGGCCCAGTAGCTGAACGCGTTCAGCCGTGGGAAGGCGACGTCGCGGGCGCCCAGCATGATCGGCATCAGGTAGTTCGCGAAGGCGGCCGACAAAGGCATGATGACCAGGAAGATCATCGTGGTGCCGTGCATGGTGAACAGCTGGTTGTAGGCCTCGGCCGACAAGACCGTGCCGTTCGGCCGCGCCAGTTGCAGGCGCAACAGGAGCGCCTCGATCCCGCCGATCACGAAGAACGCGAACGCGGTAACTCCGTAGAGGATCCCGATGCGCTTGTGGTCGATCGTCGTGAACCACGACAGTGCCCCCGTTGTGGCGCGAGGCCGGCGCAGTACGGGGGTCGGCGGCGGGGGCGTCGGGGGCCCGGTCGCGGGAGTCGGCGGAGCTTCCAGCGTCGTCACTTCAATGTCTCCAGATAGGCGATCAGCTTGGTTATTTCGTCCTCGGTCAGCTGCACCGGCAGCTCCATCTTGTTACCGGGCTTCTCGGCTTGGGGATCCCGCAGCCAGCGTCGCAGGTTGCGCGAATTCAGCTCGAAGATCGAACCTGCGAAGGTGGCGCGGTCGTACAGGTGGGTCAGGTTCGGACCGATCTCGCCCTCGGTGTAGCCGGCCACGGTGTGACATCCCCCGCAGCCACGGGACTGGAACAGCGCCGCGCCCTCGGCTACGTCGCCGGTCGCTCCAGCAGCCGGCGCAGGCTGCTCCCGTAGCTGGTCGGCGGCCCACGCGTCGAAGTCCTCCGGTGATTGGGCGATCACCCGCAGACGCATTCGCGAATGTGAGATCCCGCAGAACTCCGCGCACTGGCCCTCGTAGCGGCCGGGTTCGGAGGCCTCGAGCGTGAGATTGCGCTGGTCCCCCGGGAAGACGTCCTGCTTGCCCGCCAGTTGCGGCACCCAGAAGCTGTGGATCACGTCGGTCGACGAAAGCTCGAGCACCACCGGGCGACCGATCGGGACGTGCACTTCGTTGGCGTCGACCGCGTCGGTGCCGCTGTAGCGAACCTCCCACCAGTACTGCTGTCCGACGACTTCGATTCGGATGTCGTCACCCGTCGGCCTGGGCGACAGATCTTCTGCGACCTGGAATACGACAAAGACGAGCGGGACAAGAACAACGACGGGCAGCAGGATCCCCCCGCCGATGACGAGACCCCGCCCACCGCCGCCCGCCGCGGCATCGCCGTTGGGTCGAGGCGCGGCCGCGGCCCGAACGAGCACGGCGATCACGAGGACCCAGACCGCGGCTCCAAGCCAGAGCATCAGCCACCAGAGCCCGGCCAGGCGCTCGGCCGTAGCGCCGGCCGGATGCAGGATCGACGAGTCCCGGCTACAGGCGCCGGTCAGAGCGCCAATCGCCAGCGCACCCGCCCAGAGCCGCTTCACGCTGACACGGCCTTCTGTGCCGACTCGTCCGCCGGTCCACCGTCGGTCGGGCGCTCCGGTTCGGGATCGACGGCGCGCAGCCCTCGGGCCAGCCGCCACGCGACGAGCGCCGACAGGGCCGGCAGCGCCACGAGCATGATCCTGAGGGCGGTGGTCATGGTGACCCCGGCGGACGGACCGTCCTTGGGCACCGCTCCCTCGGGAACGTGGATGTGGATGTCGGTCTCGGCAGGCCAGCCCGGATCCACTCCCAGCTGGGCGGACCGGGAGCGGGCATAGGTGACCGCCGCCCGGACCGATTCGCGCATCACGTCTCCGAGCTGGCCCGTGATGGTCAACTCGCCGTCGCCCGGAACCAATGCCGCTTCCACGAAGA
>JAHWKP010000165.1 GCA_019347775.1 Actinomycetota bacterium
CGGCCAGCCACGCCTCCTCGGTCGCCGGCAGGTGGCGGCACTCCCGACCCAGGCGCACCCGGCGCCGGGCCGTGGACGCCGGCAGCCGGCACCGACCGGTCAACCAGGCGGCGGCAGAGCGGGCCCCGTCGGCCTCCCACTCCCGGCCGGCGTCGAAGGCGGCCGTGGCCCGGGTGGTGGCCGCCTCCAGGCGGGCCAGGCAGCGGTGCAGGCGCTCGATGGACTCGCCGTCGCACACAGCGGCGGGATCAGCGTCGCAGAGACCCTCGACCGAAGCCTCCAGGTCGTCCAGCACCATGCCGCTATCGTACACCTGTTCGTACCGCTACGCAAACGAAAGTCGCTGTCTCGCAACGGTTTATGGCTCTATTGCGACCGCATGCAGATGACGCCGCCTGTGCGAGGGCTTCTCCACCGGAGGTTCAAAACTGCATCGGCGCACTCCACGTTGGCTGGCCGGCGGCCGAGCGCTCTGGGGCATGATGGCGAGGTAACGGCGGCTTCCTCCGGCGGAGTTCGAGTCGCCTTCGCCCGGCACACGAGGCTCGCCACGTCCCTGGCGATCGTGGTGACCGGCTTCGTTGTGTACGGCGTCGCCATGGGCTCGCCGCTCTCGCTGTCCTACGGGGTCGTCATCGTGAGCGGCGCCTTCGTGGTCGCTGCGGTCGAGCCGGAGAAAGGCTTCCGCCGGTTGGTCCTGACCGGGCTGAGTCGACAAGTAGCCGAATGGCGTCGAGTCAAGCGGTGGGCCGTGCGGACCTCAGACGCACGTGTCCCTGCCAGCCTGGAAGGCCTCCCGAAGGATCTCTCGTTCCGCCCGGAGCCAATCGCCGGCGGGCGTCTCGCCGGGTTCCGCCTGCGAAAGGTTCCAAGCACGAAGGGCGACGGTAGCTCGGTGGGCAGCAAGCGCATCTTGGCGACAGCCATGGTAAGCGTCCCAGTTCGGGCTTGCTTCCGGGCGGCCTCGCCGCATCAGAGCAACGGCGTCCGGTACGGCCACTCCTTCGACGAACGTGAGGTATGCGAGCGTCACGAGCGGCGCCCGGTTGATGCCTGCAGTGCAATGAACGTAGGCCCGATGGCCGTCAGCGAGGAGCCCGCGAAGCTCTCTCACGGCGTGGCCCAGTCGCTTCCGCTGGTCTTCCGGATCGAAGTCACGGATCGGGGCGTTGAGGAGGAGGAGCCCCCGATTCGATGCGTGCTCCTCCAGCACGTCCTGGTCGATGCCGAGAGCAGCCCGACAATCGTCCGTTTGGACTGAGAGCAGTGCGGTCACGCCGGTGCTGTGGCAAATCTCGTCAATGTCCGTCGGACGGGTCGGGCATGAACCGATCACCAAGTCCTGGCGAATCTCTCCCCAGTTGAGTGTCCAGACCCACATTGTGGTGGAGCATCCCCAAACGCATCGCGGACGACGCCCCGACGGTACCAGCGGCACCTCGGCGCCAGCGGACGGCATCGAGGCCTCCTCCGAAGTACGCAGGTTGTCCCTTGCCAACTCGGTGGTTCTATCGGAAGCTAGACGCGACGGCGCGATCAGTCCCATATCTGCGCGTCGTCATGCGAGTCCTCGCCTGTTTTGCCCTTGGAGGTCCCGTGATGAGGAGCGAGTGTTCGTTGGGCTGCCGGTGACCGACGCCCTGCCGCTGCGAGCCCGCCACTACGAGCCAGAGCCAGCTCTGGTCCGGCGAACCGTGGCCGACGTCTCCCCGGAGTTCCGGCGGGCCCGGATCTTTCTGGAGCCGTTCACCGAGCGGCTGCTCGAGCCTCGACCCTCCAACCCTCGCCTCGTCGGCTCCGCTGATGGTGCGATCGAGCGCCTGCTGCTGACCATCCCGGCGTACTCGGTGCGATCGGTTCCTCTCGCCGACGTGTACCGCGACCTGTTCGCCCAGCTCCCCGGCTCCGTTGCGCTGGTCGTGCTGACCCACGAATCGGTGGCCGGCGACGTGGAGGGCTGGCTGGCGGGACGCGATGGGGCGGAGATCATCGGCGCCCCCGACCACCTTCACTTCTCGGTGTGGGCCGAGGACGGGTACGTGGTGATCACCGACCAGACAGGCGAAGACCGCTTCTTGGTGGAACCCTTCTCCTTCCCCCGCTACGGCGACAGCCTCGTCGCCGACTTCGTCTCCAACGCCACCGAGCTGAAGAAGACCCAGGCTCCGCTGTACTTCCAGGGTGGGAACGTGCTCATCGGGGACGACTTCTTCCTCATCGGGGCGGACTACCCGGCCAACTCGCTGCAGTACATCGGCGGCATCCTTACACCCGCCCCCGGGGAGACGGAGGCAGAGCTCATCCACCGTCTGTACCAGGAGTACCTGGACACCGGACGCCGTTTGCTCTACGTGGCCAGCACCATCCCTGTGCCCGAAGAGCAGGTACGGCAGTTCCGACTGGGCGGCCAGGACTGGACCGAAGTCCTGCACCTGGGCAACCGGCCGGGGACCGCCCAGCCGCTGTTCCACATCGACATGTTCATCACCCTCCTCGGCCGGGCCCACGGGGGGCGGTACCGCGTGCTGGTGGGCGATCCGAAGGTGGCCGCAGAGATACTGGATCATCCCCTCCAGCCCCACGCCATGGCCTACGTCTTCGACAACATCGCCGCCACTCTCGCCCGGCTCGACTTCGAGGTGATCCGCAACCCCCTGCCTTTGGTCTACGTCGACGACGAGCGGCGACGGGAGCGGCTCTGGTACTTCGCCACCAGCAACAACGCCCTCGTCCAGGCCACGGGCGACGCCACGGCGGCCGTCTACATGCCCACGTACGGGCACGGGTCGTGGTCGTCGCTGACCGCGACCGACGAGCGCAACCAACAGCTCTGGGAGTCGCTCGGCTTCGCAACCCATCTGCTGGGCGACTTCCACCCCTTCGCCGAGAACCTCGGGGCCCTGCACTGCATCAAGAAGTACCTGGCCCGCGGTACTTAGCCATGGTGCGCCACGACACAGTTGAAGTCGTCTGATCCGCTCAAGGAGGATGCATGGAGCTGGTGAAGCTCGCATCTGTGGAGCTCACCTACACCGCCCTCGAAGCGCTGGACTACGGGAGCGGAGGTCAGCTCTACGGCACAATGGAGGGCTCCCTCGCCGGTGATCGGCTTCGTGGCACACTGAGGCTCACCAACCTGGCCCAGCGTCGGCCAGACAACGTCAACCTGCCGACCTTGCGAGGCCTGCTGACGACCCACGACGGGGCCGTGGTTTGGGTCGAGCTCGACGGCATCGCAACCCTGAGACCCGAGGACGGCGCCCGGGTGTTCGTCACGACGTGCCGGCTCCGCACAGGCGATGAACGATACGGTTGGCTGAACACCGTGTTCGCAGTGCTCGAAGGCGTTCTCGACTCTGTTGGCATCGGTGGCGTGGCGCGCGGCAGCGTCTTCGAGTGCCGCGCCACGGTGTCATAGAGGCTCCCGGCCGCAGGTCCACCCACACGGCCAGAGTAGACTCGCAAGCTCCTCAGATCCTCCGCTGCGCGCCTCAGAGCCGCGATGAGTTCGGTTCTGTGCCATCGTCAACATCGCATGCGAATCGTCATCAGCGAGTTCATCAGCCTCGACGGTGTCGTGCAGGCTCCGGCGGGTCCCGACGAGGACACGGACGGGGGCTTCCAGCACGGCGGGTGGTCCATGCCGTTCCGCCACCACGGCGGGAACGGGAGTACAGGTCTGCCGGTACCAGCGGGCGCGCTAGGACGGGGCGCGCAGCGACCGGAGCGGGCCGCCGGTGACCGCCTGATCCGTCATCCCGGCCATGCGACGTCCTCATCGGAATCGGTTCG
>JAHWKP010000166.1 GCA_019347775.1 Actinomycetota bacterium
CGGCCAGCGCCGCGGCAACTCATGTCCGCGGCCGCCAATGGAGGAGGAGGAAGGATTATGGCGAGCACAAGCAACGAAGATTCCGTTCGGCGAGCTCCGCTGACGCCGGAACAGCTCCTGGCTTGTGCGGCGTCGGGCCACGACATGGGTACTGCCGTTCGTTCGGCCCGAGGGCACGGCTACGAGCTGCGGGGACTGAGCTACGTGCGGGCGTCGCGTTCCTACGAGGGCCGCTTCGGGCGCATGTTCCGCCTCCCGCCCTTTGCCCCGACGGACGAGCGCATCCTCGAGATCGCTGCAGCGATGATCGAACCCGAGGGCACGGGGAGGGATCCCGCCTTCGACAACCCTGGCATTCCGGCCGGTTTCACCTACCTCGGGCAGTTCATCGACCACGACCTGACCTTTGACACGACCTCAAGTCTCGACCGCCAGAACGACCCCGACGCCATCACCAACTTTCGCACGCCACGTTTCGACCTCGACTCCATGTACGGGCGCGGGCCGGCGGACGACCCGTTCCTGTACAGCAAGGCCTCGGACCGCCAAAAGCTGCTGATCGGCCATCACGACGACGAGGACGACCTTCCCCGCAACTCGGAGGAGACCGCCCTCATCGGCGATCCTCGCAACGACGAGAACACCTTCGTCAGTCAGCTTCACCTGACGATGCTCAAGTTCCACAACGCGGTCATGGATCTGGTACTGGCTGATCCGGGCTCGCAGTTCTCCAACGAGACGCCCTTCCACACCGCTCAGCGGATCGTCCGCTGGCACTACCAGTGGGTCGTCGTCCACGACTACCTGCGACGGACGGTCGGCCAGGAGATGCTCGACTCGGTGCTCGACACCACCGGGCCCGTTCCCAAGGTCGTGCGCCGGTTCTTCCACTGGAAGTACGAGCCGTTCATGCCCGTGGAGTTCTCGGTGGCCGCTTACCGGTTCGGCCATTCGCAGATCCGCGGCGGCTACAAGCTCAACACGGTCGTGCCCGGGTTGCCGACGTTCAAGCCCGGGCCGATCGAACAGGACCGGCTCGGGAGCTTCGGCGGCTTCCGCATCCTGCCCCCCTTCTGGACGATCGAGTGGGACCGCTTCTTCGAGATTCGCGAGCAGTCCGACCCCCGCCATCTCCAGCCGACGAGGCTGATCGACACCCGCCTCGCCGACCCCTTGAAGGCACTGCCTCCCGAGATCGCCGGAGACCGTCCCTCACTCATTGACCGCAACCTCACTCGGGGATCACGCCTGCTGCTTCCGTCGGGCCAAGACGTGGCCAAGCGGATGGGGACGGACGTGCTGACCGACGAGGAACTCGGACTGCCCGAAGGCGGCGAGGCCCCCCTCTGGTACTACATCCTGAAGGAGGCAGAGGCGCAGCACGGAGGCCGCCACCTCGGACAGGTCGGTAGCCGCATCGTGGCCGAGGTCTTCCTGGGGCTCATGGAGAAGGATCCGTCGTCCTACCTGCACCAGCAGCCGAACTGGAGACCGACCTTGCCGTCGACGGCCCCGGGCGACTTCACCATGGTCGACCTCATCAACTTCTCCGGTCATGGCCTGGCCGTCATCGACGGGCAGCAACCCCAACCACAAACGGCTCCGACGTCTTGAATCTCATGGCGGCGCCGGTCGCTCCAATAGGTGAGGTACCCACATGCCCAACGGTGTTCTCGACGTCCCGGATTGGTTCATGTGGGAGAACCAGGGAGCCGAGGTCGCCCTTGCCGATCTAAGCGGCAACGGGGGGCTCCGCCTGGTGTAAACCGGCTGCTGGCCTTATATCACCTCTCGCCGCCGCCGTGCGCCGAGAGGGACTCCTCGCAAATGGGAGACGGCAATCCAGCGTTGACTTCTGCCAAGATTCAACCAAGCGAAAGGAAGTCCCCACGGCGAGGTAATGAAAAGGGATCCTAAGAATGAGTGACACCATTGAACGGTTGCTACCGATCCAAGCGCAACTTTAGCTCAGGAGCTCACATAGGGGGTATGGGTGTTCGGATCCATTGCTATCGAAGTGGCTATTGGGCTGATCCTCGTCTCTTTTGTGTTCAGCCTACTGGTCTCCGGTTTGAACGAAAGTATCGCGACGTTGTCGCAGAGGCGGGCCGAGTACTGGTCAGGGGGATTCGCAAGCTTGTGGGACGGAACGCCAGATCCGAGCCCCGCAAGTCAGCCGCGCCGAGAGGAACGGCTCCGCCGCCGACCTCGAACCGCAGACTGCCATGGCCGGATCACGACCTCCCTACTGGGGGAGGAGTTGCTCGCGCAGGAGGTCAACCAGGCGACGGCTGGCCGGGCCGAGCTGGTCCGGGCGCCACGCGGCCGTGATCACGACGTGGAGAGCCGGGTCGTCCAGTGGTCGCCAGACGACTGCGCTGTCCCGATGGGCGCGAACCTCGCTCTCAAGCTTGAGCGACACCGCGACGCCGGACCTCACGAGGCGCAGTGATGCATCGACACCACCCGGCGGTGACTCGTGTGAGGAGTGCGAGCGAAGCCCGCTGGCCGCCAGCGCCCCGAAGAGCCGATCGAATTCGACCGGGTCGTCATGGCGCGGGAAGGCGACGAAGGCGCGTCCTTCGAGGTCGGTGGCGACGAGCGACGAGCGGGCGGCCAGCGAATCGGTGGCCGGTAGCGCCACACCCACCCGTTCCCGGGCAACTTGTATCGTCGAGATGCCCGGGACGATGACCGCGCCCCGCAAAAGGGCGATGTCGACGTCGGGCCGATCGAGCGCGGCCGCGGCGGTGAGCCCCGACGGGAGAGACCGGGCGACGACGCTGACATCGGGCAGTCGGTCGCGCAGGTCGGCGAGGAGGCCGGGGATGAGGTCAGGGGGCAGGGCGGGAATCGTGCCAAGACCGACCTCGCCGGTCTCCCCGGCGCGGACCCTCCCCATGCGCTCGGTCAGCAGGGCCTGACGGGCCAGTAGGTCACGTGCTTCGTCGAGCAGCACGTGGCCCGCCCACGTAAGCGAGACCCGCCGGCTCGTCCGTTCGAAAAGGGTAACGCCGAGCTCGGCTTCGAGGCCGCGCACGAGCTGGCTAACCGCCGACTGGGCAATGTAGAGACGGCGGGCGGCCTTGCCGAAGTGCAACTCTTCGGCCACCGCCACAAAGGCGCGCAGGTGTCGCAGCTCCATCGCGGAATCGAATCATAAGTCGCGCTTCTCGATCCATAAGCAGGAGGGGACTCGATCGGCCGGCCCCGACGTGGTCCAGTGGCTCTGGTGACCAGCCGACCAGCAAGGAGAGGCCACATGGACAACGCGGATGCAACAACCAGGTCTCGGTGGTTGATGGCGGCACTCGTTGCCGCGATCGTCACATTGAGCTTCGCCAGTCCAGCGGTGGCCACCGCCCACGTCCAGCGGATGGTCACATTCGCCCCGTCCGCGGGCGAGCTGCCGGAGTCCATCGCCGTCGACCGCAGGGGAACGATCTACGTCAGCCTCGCCCCGCTCGGTCAGGTTCGGGCCATCGGACCCGACGGTCGCCAGCACCCCGTGGCCACGCTGCCGGTGGGGTCCGGCTTCGGCGCACTAGGGCTGGCGTTGGACCCCCGTGGCGACATCTACGTGGCCGTGTCCACCTTCGACGAGGGCGCGGCCGAGATCGGCCGCCAGTACCGGATGGGCGTGCCCGTCGTGTTCGACATGGCCGATGCGCCGCCCGACGCGGCCCGCCGGATCCTCGACTTCGTGTCCGGCGTGACCTTCGCCCTGCGTGGACGGATGGTGAAGGTCGGCGGCCGGGCGTTCCTCGTGGTGCCCGAGGGCGTCGAGC
>JAHWKP010000167.1 GCA_019347775.1 Actinomycetota bacterium
AAAGAATTGCTCAAGCGATTCGAAGAGCTCAGCGCCAATTATTCCGACGAGACCGCCGATGAGTTCCAGCGGGTCCAGGACGAGATCGACGCCATCGATGCGTGGAGCATCGATACGACGCTCGAAATGGCCATGGATGCGCTGCGCGTCCCTCCTGGAGACGCCGATGTTACCAAGCTATCGGGCGGTGAGAGGCGCCGGGTGGCCCTGTGCCGTCTGCTTCTTCAAGCACCCGATCTGCTTTTGCTCGATGAGCCCACCAACCATCTTGATGCCGAGTCGGTGGCCTGGCTCGAGCAGCACCTCGAACAGTACAAAGGGACTGTCGTCGCCGTCACCCACGACCGCTACTTCCTCGACAACGTGGCCGGCTGGATCCTCGAGCTCGACCGCGGCTTCGGGATCCCGTGGGAGGGCAATTACACGTCGTGGCTGGAGCAGAAGGAAGCCCGCATCGCGGCCGAGGAGAAGGAGGGCTCGGCCAAGCAGCGGGCTCTGCAGCGCGAGCTGGAGTGGGTGCGCATGGCGCCCCGGGCCCGCCACTCCAAGGGCAAGGCCCGGGTGGCGGCCTACGAGCGCATGGCGGCAGAGGCCGAAGCCGGCGCCGCCGCTCGTGGCGAGCGCCCCGACAAGCTCGAACTCGTCATTCCGCCGGGCCCGCGGCTGGGCGACGTGGTCGTCGAGGCCGAGAACCTGATGAAGTTCTACGGCGACCGCGTCATCCTCGATGACGCCACCTTCTCGTTACCCCCCGGCGCCATCGTCGGCGTCGTGGGGCCGAATGGCGCCGGCAAGACGACGACTCTGCGGCTCATCACGGGAGTCGAGCAGCCTGATGGAGGGCGCATCACCGTCGGACCGACCGTGGTGATCGGTTACGCCGACCAGTCCCGGGCGATTCTCGATCCGGAGCTCACCGTGTTCCAGCAGATATCGGGTGGCCTCGACCAGATCGAAGTCGGCAACCGGACCCTTCACGCCCGGGCCTACGTGGCTGGGTTCGGGTTCAAGGGATCGGACCAGGAGAAGAAAGTCGGCCAGCTCTCCGGCGGAGAGCGCAACCGGGTGATGCTGGCCATGGTCCTGACGCAGGGCGCCAATCTCCTGCTGCTCGACGAGCCCACCAACGACCTCGACGTCGACACCCTGCGCTCACTGGAAGACGCGCTGTTGGAGTTCCCCGGGTGCGCGGTGGTCGTGAGCCACGACCGCTGGTTCCTCGACCGGGTTTCGAGTCACACGCTCGCCTTCGAAGACGAGTCCCAGGTCAGGTGGTACGACGGCCCGTGGTCGGAGTACGAAGCCGACCGCAAACGCCGCCTAGGCGCCCAAGCCGACCAACCCCACCGCATCCACTACAAACCCCTCACTCGCTAGCCGTCACGGTTTTATCCGTCCGGCAGTTATCCATGAGGCCGGACTTCGAAAATCTCCGGAGTGAGTAGAGCGTGCGCCGGGGGGGCAGGTGCACGGCGGACGCACCCGTCTCCCCCCAACGCAGGCGTCAGTCCACCACTAGTTGGCCCCTGGCGCAAGTACCTGGGTCAGATACCCATTTCGGCCGCGGCCAGGTCGGCGGCTTCGGCCAGCTCCTCGACCCGGGCCTCGAAGCCTTCCGCCGCCGCCCGGAGCTCCTCGCCCATGGCCCCGTGACGCCACCGCGACAGCACCCCCTCCAGGATGCAGGCCAATTTCCAGTATCCGAAGGCGATGTAGAAGCTGATGCTGCCGATGTCCCGGCCGGTCGCCGCCACGTAGGCGTCGCGCATCTCGAGGCGCGAGGAGAACCCATCCACGAGGGTGGGCGCCTCGCCCAGCGCCGTCAGGGCGTCTCCCGGTTCGGCCCAATAGACCATCAGCAGCCCGAGGTCGGCGAGGGGGTCGCCGAGCGTGCATAGCTCCCAGTCGAGGACGGCCCGCACGTCGCCATCGGGCCCCGCAACCAGGTTGTCGAGGCGGTAGTCGCCGTGGACGATGCGGGTCTCCACCTGGGGCGGGATCGCCGCCGAAAGCCGCCGGTGCACGTCCTCGATCAGCGGCAGGTCGCGGGTCTTGGATTGGTCTACCTGCTTGGCCCACCGGCGGAGCTGGCGCTCGAGATAGCCGTCGGTCTTGCCAAGGTCTCCCAACCCGACTTCGGACGGGTCGACGCCGTGCAGCGCGCTCAGGACCTCGACCATGCGCGGGCCGATGGCCACTCGGGCCTCGGGGCGCAGCGCCTCAGCGTCCTTGCGGTCGCGGACGATGTGGCCGTCGACGAATTCCATGACGAAGAAGGGGGCACCGGTGACGTCGGCGTCCTCGCAGTAGCCGAGCATGTCCGGGACGGGAACGGCGGTGTCCGCCAAGGCCGACATCACCCGGTGCTCCCGGTTCATGTCGTGGGCGGTCGCCAGGACATCACTCACGGGCGGGCGGCGCAGTACGAACGAACGCTTGGAGGAATCCATGACCCGGTACGTGAGATTCGAGCGCCCCCCGGCGATCAGCTGGAAGTCGAACGGGCCTTCGAAGCCGGCGACGTTGTCGTCCAACCACCCGCTCAGCCGCTCGACGTCGATTCCCGGAAGCTCGCTCCCCATTCCGTCGCAGCGTAAGCGCGCTTACGCTGCGGGGATGAAGCTGGATGCGGGCATCGGGGGGATCGAGTCGGCGGCGCAGCGAGCCGCCGAGGCAGAGGCGGCCGGCTACTCCGGCGTGTTCACGGCCGAGACCGGCAGCGACCCATTCCTTCCGCTGCTGCTGGCCGCGGAGTCCACCGAGCGCGTGGACCTGGTGACCGCCATCGCCGTGGCATTTGCCCGTAATCCGATGACGACGGCCGCCACGTCGAACGACATCCACCGTGCCTCGGGCGGCCGGTTCATCCTGGGTCTCGGAAGCCAGATCAAGCCCCACATCGAGCGGCGCCTCTCCATGCCGTGGTCCAAGCCCGCGGCCCGCATGCGTGAGTTCATCTCCGCGCTACACGCCATCTGGGGCTGCTGGAACGAGGGCACCAAGCTCGACTTCCGGGGCGACTTCTACACCCACACCCTGATGACCCCGTTCTTCAACCCGGGCCCCAACCCGCACGGGCGCCCAAAGGTGTATCTCGCTGCGGTGGGCGACTTGATGACGGCAGTGGCGGGCGAGGTGGCCGACGGGATCCTCGTGCATCAGTTCACCACCGAGCGCTATTTGCGAGAGGTGACGGTCCCGGGCTTGGAGAAAGCCTCGTCCAAGGTCGGACGCGACGCGGCCAAGCTGGACGTAGTCGGACCCGTGTTCATCGTCACCGGCAACGACGACGCGGAACGCGAGGCGGCCGACGGCTTCGTCCGGAATCAGATCGCCTTCTACGGCTCGACGCCCGCCTACCGGCCCGTACTGGAGCTGCATGGCTGGGGCGACCTCCAGAACGAGCTCAACACCCTCTCCAAGCAAGGCGAGTGGGTCAAGATGGCCGCCCTCATCGACGACGAGATGCTCGACGCCTTCGCGGTTGTGGCCGACTCCCCCGCCGACGTCGCCCCCGCCCGGCCAGGTGTCGCCGCCGCCGGGACACCCACCCTCGCCGGAGATGTTCGCGCCGCCGGCCACCGAGGCCAGCCCGCCTCCGTACCACCGGGTGCATCCGCCGCCGCTACCCAACTGGTCGCCGGAGCCGGAGCCGCCCGCGGCCGGCCCGCCGCCACCGGCCGGCGATCCTCCGGTCCAGGGCACCGCCGCGGTCGCGTCCGTGCCGAGCG
>JAHWKP010000168.1 GCA_019347775.1 Actinomycetota bacterium
ACCCCTCGAGAGCGGGAAGTGGTAACCATGGCCGCCGACGGCCTGCCGAGCAAGACCATCGCCGAAAGGTTGGTCATCTCCATCCGCACGGTGAACAACCTCATCCAACGCGCGTACATCAAGCTCGGAGTGCACAGCCGCGCAGAGGCTGCGGAAGCGCTCGAGCGAGATCCGGACGAGCCGTCCACGTCGAGTGCTGCGCCCAGCTAGACAGCAACTCCCGGACAGCGCGCGCCGTCACACGCTCCATCGACTCTTCTCAGCATGGATCGCCGACGCCTTCGAGGCGGCCCGTGAAGCTCGAGTGACCATCGGAACACCCGTCGTCCCCAGCCGTTATGGGCGACTTCGAACGTTGGCCTACCCGCCCGTAGAAGCCACGGCTACCGCGCGTCCGCACGAGAGCCGAGAGAGGCCGTGATCCGAACAGACGTCCGTCATGTAGCGCTCAGAATGCACCTCATCCCAAGGCGTTAGGAAGCGGCTTCCGTCTGCCGTCTGAGCTCTCGTGATGGGAGCGGCGTATGCGCTGCGATGATGAACGGAAGTCGGCGCGACGGTCTTGGTCGAACCGTCATCTCGGTCTTCCTCACGGCGGCGGCTGTGTCTGCTGTCGCCGTTCCAGCGCGTCGCGGATGTGGCCCATGGCGGCCCGCTCGCCACGCCGGACCATCAGCAGGAAGAGTGGAAAGATCAGGCGGTACCAGCCGTGGGCCCGAGGCCGGAACTCGGCGCGAAACCGGGTGCCCTCGGGGACCGGCTCGAGCGTGCCGGTGAAAACCACCTCGATGCCGCCTCGGCTGTGGCCCGTCCAGGTGTGCGGCCGGTCGAAGTGGACGATCTCGAGCTCGACGGGTGGGCTGCCCTTCCACTTCGCGCGGAACTTCGTGCCCGACCCCACCGGTCCGTCGGTGATCTTCTCCATGACCTCGCACTGGGGGCTCCATTCCAGTTCGGAGCGGGGATCGGCGAGGTAGTCGAACGCCTCCTCCGGCGTGCAGCGGATCACCACGGAATTGCGGATGACCGTCATCCTGGCTCCTTGGGTGTGGCCAGAGCTACTAGAGTTGCCACTAGTGAGAACTCTAGTATGCTTGGTGGCATGGCCGCCGTCAACACCTCGAGATCCAGCCGGGCAGAGCGCACACGACAGACCCGGCGTCGCATGGTCGACAGCGCGAGGCAGCTGTTCGTCACGCAGGGCTACCCAGCCACGACCGTCGCGCAGATCGCTGCCGAAGCTGGCGTTGCCGTGCAAACCATCTACTACACGTTCCGCACCAAGGGGCAGCTGCTCGTCGAGGTCGTCGAGGTGACCGCGGCCGATGACGACAACCCGGTCCCCGTGCCACAGCGAGCGTGGTTCCGGGAGATGCTGTCGGCCCCCACCGCCCAGCGTGCCCTCGCCCTGGCCGTCGAGCACGGCACGGCGATCTACGAGCGGGTCGCCGTGCTGTGGCCGGCCGTCGCCGCCGCCGCGGCCACGGACCCCGACGTGGACGACTACTGGCGTAGCGTCACAGCAAACCGGCGAAGCGGGCAGCGCGGGATAGTGACCAGAATCGCCGAACTAGGCGACCTGCGCCCCGAGCTGGACGTCGAGCGGGCAACCGACCTGGTCGTCGTGCTCGCCGGACACGACGTCTACCGCGGACTCGTCCAGGAGGCCCAATGGCCCGTCCTGGACTACAAGGCCTGGCTGTTCACCACGCTGGTTCGGCAACTGCTGGTCACGCCCACCCTCGACCCCAGGGCCACCGCCGACCTGTCCTTCGCCGGACTTGTGCCGCCGACGACGAACCAAGCCACATAGCAACGCAACGCCCGCCACGAAGACCGATCGCGCAGAGGGCCGCAGTTCCGCCAGGCCTCTCGCGTCGCCAGCTACGGGCGGCCCGCAATCAGGCTACGGGGCACTCGAAGCGGGGATGCGCGGGCACCTCTCCCTCGCCCTCCCCCACATCATCGCAGTGGTTGTCGCGCGGGTCATGCCCTGGTGAACCGATCGATAACACGCGCCGGTCCTGACCTTGGACGACGTAGATGAAGCGGCGGTTCTTCACCGGCTACTACAACCGGCAAGAGACTTCCCAACTCTGCATCACAGTGCGGCGGTGACGGGCTGGAGGCCTCGCCTGCAGGAGATCGTCAACTCGCTGAGCGCTGACGCACGTCAGCCAGCGACCCCTGTCACCGAGCGTGGCCTTGCTCCTTCTCGGCCGGCCCATCGTCACTCTCAAGATCCGATGGTCTCGACCCCTCGCGCGAACGCTCGAATCTCGTCGTTGCATCGTTCAGGTGCCTGCATGTCGACCATGTGGCCGACGTCGGGAATCACCACGAGCCGGGAGTCCGGAATCCCGTCATGGATCGGCTGCCACACGCGTCGGGGAGACCGCTCGTCCAACTCCCCGTACAGCAGCAGCGCCGGGACGTCGATCTCGGTGAGCATGCCGCTCAGGTCGGCCTCGGCGAACGCTTCGAGCGCCGTCCTCGTCGCCGTTGGATGAAAGTCGGCCAGCATCGTCGCGAGTTCGTCGACCAGCTCTGGACTGGATCCCTCAGCAAGCAGCGTGTCGATCAACGCCGGCGCCCACTGCTCCAGCGGCAGCTCAGTGTTGCGCCGGGTCAACTCCAGCCGCTCCTGCACCTCCTCATCCGGAAGGGACCCACCCCACCCGGCGTACGCCCCCAGGAGAATCAGAGAAAGCACCGTGCCGGGATGCTGACGGAACAACTCCAGGGCGAGCCCCCCGCCGAACGACAGCCCACCGACATGACCGGGAGTAAGGTCCAAGACCTCCATGAACTCCGCGAGCCAGTCGGCCCAGTCCGACAGGCCGACGTGTTCGGGTGGGTCAGAGGACTGACCCGCGCCCGGCGCATCCCACGCCACGACCCTGAACTCATCCGACAGCCCGTCGAGCTGCCGCCACCACTCCCGACTGTCGAGGGGCCAACCGTGCAACAACACGAGCGGCAGGCCCGAGCCCTCCTCCCGATAGGCGATCCGCTGACCGGCGACCTCAACCTGATCCATCGGAGCACACCTGCATGTCTTCCCGCGGTCCTTCACCGTAGGCACGTCGCCGGAGGCCCTCAAGGAGATCCTCGCTTGACTTCTCAGGTCGACACCAGACCGATGCGTCGCAATATCGCCACCTGCAGAAGCCCGCCGGGCTTCACCCACGAGCATCGCAACCTGAGGATCTACGAACCGAGTAGCAACCCGTGCCAGATCGCTGCTATACGACGGGGGGTCCTGGCGCCTTGGCGTGCGCGCTACATGACGGACAGGTGTTCGAGCTGCCCATAGTTCCTGGGGCCCTCTTGAGCCCTTTCCGTAAAGCATCCGGCAGCGGAAGCCCCGATGCTGATCGGGTCACGTTCGGGACACCTCCGGTACACACTTCGGCGAGAAACAGCACCAAGCGGCGATAGCTTACGCGGGTGTGTTTCCCCAGGTCAAGGCACGATTCCGGCCTATCTTCCCTGGTCAGCGAGATTTCGCGTTCTGATCGAGAACATGTGAGGCTCAGGGAAGCGTCCGCAGGTCGGACGGGTCCACTCCGCCGGCTCGCAGCTCGTCGTCGCTCCAGCGTTCGTGGCCGCGCAGCGCATCCACCAGCAGGTATCGGTGGTCCTGGGCGGAGCGTCGCCGGCCGTCAGCTCCCCTGCGCCGTCGAGCATCCGCCTACGCGGAGGTCGTAGGGACGATC
>JAHWKP010000169.1 GCA_019347775.1 Actinomycetota bacterium
GCCGGCCTTGGTGGTCGACGGCGCCGCGTTGCGGGCAAATCTCGAGGCGATGAGTTCCGCGTTGCCGGGGGCGCGGTTGAGGCCCCACATCAAGGCACACAAGTGCACTGCCCTGGCCAAGGAACAGCTCGCCATGGGCCATCCCGGCCTCACTTGCGCGACGGTCGGCGAGGCGGTCGGCCTGGTCGAGGCTGGGATAGACGCCGACATCCTCATTGCCAACGAGACGTTGGACGCCGCTCGGCTCGGGCCGCTCGTCGAAGCCGGCCATCGGATCACGCTCGCCATCGACTCCGGCGCGACTCTCACCGCCGCCCGCGCCGCAGGCGTACGCGATGTGGTCGTCGACGTGAACGTGGGACTCCCTCGCTGCGGCGTCGCACCTGAGCGCGCCGGCGAGCTGGCCGACGCCGCCCGAGCCGCTGGTCTCGAGGTTCGCGGCGTCATGGGTTACGAGGGGCAGGCGACCGCGGTAGCCGACCGGGCGCAGCGGGCGGACGTTACGGAGACCGCCATGGAGATGCTGGTCCGCGCCCACGCCGACGTCGGCGGCGAGATTGTGTCGGCGGGCGCCACCGCCAACTTCGACCAGAACACTGTCGCCACGGAGATCCAAGCCGGGTCCTACGTCTTCATGGACGCCTTCTTCGGAACCTTCGGACTCCCCTTCACGCAATCGCTATTCGTGCTCTCGACCGTGCTCTCTGTCAACCGGAGCGACGGTTACGCGGTCGGCGACGCCGGCCTCAAGTCCTTTGGCATGGACCACGGCGATCCGAGTGTCGTCGGCCGCGGCAAGACCTGGTTCCTATCCGACGAACACATCACCTTCTCCCCCGGCGATCAGCGACTGGCGCCAGGCGACCGCATCCGGATCA
The DNA here is from genome assembly GCA_019347775.1 of Actinomycetota bacterium. GTDB lineage: Bacteria > Actinomycetota > Acidimicrobiia > Acidimicrobiales > JAHWKP01 > JAHWKP01. Next base: position 879 of record JAHWKP010000169.1, read on the forward strand.
CGCCGGGCCACATCGACCCGACGGTGGCGTATCACGAGTGGATCAGCGTCGTCGATGGCGACGACGTGGTGGAGCGCTGGCCCGTCGACCTCAGAGGCTGGTGAGGTCGAGCTCCGACAGCTTCTCGGCCAGCGCCCGAAGACTCCGGCCCCGGTGGGAGATGGCGTGCTTCTCAGCGCGTTCCATCTCGGCGAACGTCTTGCCCTCACCTTCGTCGGGAACGAAGACCGGGTCGTAACCGAAGCCGTTCTCTCCCCGTGGCTCGTGGGTGATGGTCCCGCCGACCACACCCTCCGCGACCACCTCCCGTCCGTCGGGCCATCTCGCGATGGTGACGGAACGGAAACGGGCTCGCCGGTCGGGGTGCCGCTCCATCTCGTCGAGCAACTTCTCGACGTTGTCCTCATAGGTCGCCGACTCGCCGGCATAACGCGCCGAGCGCACTCCGGGGGCCCGGCCCAGGGCGTCGACCTCCAGTCCGGTGTCGTCGGCGATGGCAGGAAGCCCCGTCGCCTCGGCGAGAGCCTTCGCCTTGAGGCGGGCGTTTTCCTCCAGCGTTGCTCCGTCCTCTTCTACCTCTGGCACCTCCGGCGGCCGCTCCACCATCTCGAAGCCGATCTCCTCAAGGACGTACCTCATCTCCCGCGCCTTGTCAGGATTCGCGCTCGCCAACACGAACCGCGGGCGGCCTTTGGCAGGTACAGCCGGCCTTTTCACGCCCGGAACGTCACGACCGGGGTTGCGGCGCGTCGGCCAGGACCTTGGCCTGGGCCTCGATGATCTCCCGGATGCCCGATTCAGCCAGCCCGAGCAGCTCGTCCAACTCGTTGCGGGAGAACGCCAGCCGTTCAGCCGTGCCCTGCACCTCCACGAACCGGCCTGCCTCGGTCATGACAATGTTCATGTCGACGTCGGCCCGCACGTCCTCGGTGTAGGCGAGGTCCAGCATCGGAACCGCGTCGATGATCCCGACCGAGATAGCCGCCAACCCCTCGGTGATCGGGTGCGTCGGCATCGCCTGCTTGGCGACCAGCCGGCTGCACGCGTCATGCAGCGCGACGTAGGCGCCGCAGATGGCAGCCGTGCGCGTACCGCCGTCGGCCTGGAGCACGTCGCAGTCGGCCACGATCTGCACCTCGCCCATCGCCTCCAGGTCGGTGACAGCGCGTAGGGAGCGGCCGATCAGGCGCTGGATCTCCTGCGTGCGACCGGACTGCTTCCCCTTCGCCGCCTCCCGATTTACCCGCTCGGGGCTGGAGCCCGGCAGCATCGAGTACTCAGCCGTGACCCAACCGCGACCCTTACCCCGAAGCCAGGGCGGCACGCCCTCCTCCGCCGAGGCGGTGCACAGGACTCGAGTGCGGCCCATCTCCACCAGCACCGACCCGGCCGCCATCTCCGTGTAGTCCCGCGTGAAGCGCAGCTCACGTAGCTGGTCCGGTTGGCGACCGTCGACTCGAGTCATGCCCTCACCCTCGCACGGCTTCGACCACGAACTGGTCGCCTTCGCCCGCCACTTCCACCGGACCGCCGAAGCCCTCCTGGGCCTGATGTCGGGAGACGGCGACATCATGAGTCGGCCAGAGGTGGGTGATCACTAGTCGAGGCACCCCTGCCGCACGCGCCATCTCCCCCGCCTGACGGGCCGACAGATGACCGACATGCTTGCCTTCGGCCTCCACTTCGGCGGCGTCCTTGTCCTGGAAGGTCGCCTCGGCCAGCAACAGGTCGAGCCCCGACAGAAAGTCCCCGGGCTCCCACTTGGTTCCCGTATCGGCGGTATAGACGAAGGCAGTGTCGTCAACCTCCACGCGCGACGCCAAAGTCTCGGGCGGGTGGTCGGTGCGGGAAAACCTCCACGACTGACCGCCGATCCGCGCCACGGAGCCGTCGGCGATGGTGTTCCAGTCGATGGACGACTTGTTGAAGCTGTAGGCCAGCTTCTGGAGCGGCTCGGGCGCGTGCACCGCGATCCGATCCGGTCCGTCGCCGAAGGCGCACGCCACCTGGAACCCGTTCAGGTCGGCCCAGTGGTCCGGGTGCTCATGGCTGAGCACGATGGCGTCGACCTCGTCGAGGCGGACGTGCTTCTGCAAGTTCGCCATGGTGCCGCTACCGGCGTCCATCCACACCGTCGTGCCGCCGCCCTGCACCAGGTACCCGCTGCAGGCCCGACCGCAGCCCGGATAGCTTCCGGAACTGCCGAGCACGGTCACCGACAGCGTCATCGCCGCAGGGCCGGGCGCGAACTGGCCGACCCACGGCGGCAACCTGGCCAACCAGCGGTACTCCCGCCTTCGACAGATCGATCGCGAATCCATCGCCGAGCTGGTCCCCGTCTGGTTACATTCCACGGGGATCGAAGGAGCCTTCGAGACTACGCCCATCGTGGTGGGCAACACAATGTATGTCACCACCGCCGGCGGCCGCGTCCTGGCGCTGAACGCCGCGACGGGCGAGGAGCTCTGGCGGCACGAGCCTACGCTGGGGACGGTAACCCTCTGCTGTGGCCCTAGCAACAGCGGCGTAACCGCTTTGGGCAACATGGTTTACGTAGCTTCACTTGATGCAAGACTTCTGGCCCTGAACGCGCGCACCGGCGAGCCGGTCTGGGAGGCGCCGCTGGCCGACCCGGCGGTGCTGCGCTATCTGCTCGGCGGCCTGGTCAACACCCTCAAGGCAGCCGGGGTGGCCATGGCGGGGGCGATGGTGATCGGGGGGGTGATGGCGCTGGCCCGGCTGGCCCAGAATCGGCCGGTCCGCTGGCTGGCCGGCATCTAC